>JAPUIP010000746.1 GCA_027296925.1 Candidatus Poribacteria bacterium
TATAGCTTTTCTTTGCATCTAAGACGTCCCCCTTGTACCCGTCGTAATACGTGAAAAACACTTCTGTTAAGAAATAAAGACTCGAGTTTTCAACAGGATCACTGATTGTTGGTCTGCTGTGTCAGTTGTCGCTGAAGTTCGGCACGCAACCGTGCCAATTCAGCTTCGGCAAGCTCGGCTCGTTCCTCAGTTTGTTCTGCGCGTTCCTCTGCGAGTAACAGCCATGTTTGCGTTTGGGGATTGTATAAACCCAACTCGCCATCTGCCTTAAATCTGAGCGCTAAATCTAACACATTGCTCGGTATCCGATCCGCCACCGGTGAAATTTGGACATAATCACCGTCAACGAGTCGATACCCTTGAAGCACAGGATTCAGATACTGATGGTCTGGGTCATAAAGGAAATATTCCGAAACCCCAAGCACTTGAGCATACAACTCCTTCTTCCGATTCAAATCGGTACGATAGGTATTTTTGCTCGAAAGCTCAAGCACGAAATCCGGTCCCTTGCCTTCTTCCCAGAGCAGATAAGTCCGACGCTGCTTTTTCTCGACTCCCAAGACGACAAACACATCAGGAGCAACGGATTTCCTGGGATTTCCTTCCTCATAGTACAACAGCAAGTTACCGGAAACATAAACATCCGAACGATTTTGAAAGTGGTTTTTGAGCATTTCGATGAAATTGATCATCAGGTCGCGATGCACGTCAGTTTCTGCCATAGGTTTGCCGTCCGATTCGGGATAATAAACTTGCCCATCCGCTGGGAGGGAATGGATTGTGGTGCCTTTTGAATTTGCCATCGGAAACATCTCCTTGTCACAGAATTGAGTGTCTGATGAAATCGTAGCCTCTGCGCGCGATGATTCGCTCATTCGTCCATTCACCGATTGACGGATTCGCCACCCGCCATTAATAATCCGATTTTGGATAGATCTTCCCGAAACGGCGTTGCCTCCGTCAGCTTGCCTTGATACATGACAAAAATTCGGTCGCTCAACCCCAGGACCTCGTCGAGTTCTGTCGAAATCAGCAGCACCGCGTGGCCATGCCGGCGTTGTTCGAGAAGCCGCTGGTGTACGTAATCGGTTGCGCCGATGTCCAAGCCGCGCGTTGGATTCACAGCGAGCAGCAATTCGGGGGCTTGCGAAAGCTCTCGTGCGATAACAACCTTCTGCTGATTCCCCCCGGATAAAGATTTCGCCAGTGCACCCCGATTGGTTGTCCGCACGTCATAGTCTCGAATCAGTGCATCGGCATCGGCATCGATTCGCTTCCGATCGAGTTGGAAGCCCTTTTGGTAGCGTTTCAGCCGATGGACGTTGAGAATCAGATTCTCGGCGATGGTGAAGTTCAGGATGAGGCCGGCGGTCTGGCGGTCTTCAGGGATGTAGCCATATCCCAGTTGGCGACTCTTGCTTGGCGGAAGATTGGTGATTTCCGCCTTGTTAAAACGGATGCTGCCACGTTCAGCTTTCCGCAACCCGACGATGGCTTCTACCAGTTCGATTTGTCCATTGCCGTCAACGCCGGCGATTCCAACGATTTCGCCGGCACGGGCATCAAATGAGCAACCGTCAACAGCGACCTGATCATGGTGTCCAACGACGGTAAGCGAGCAGATTTCAAGGCGGACATCCCCGGCAACTTGAGGGGGCCGCTCAATCAGCGGCAATTCATGTCCGACCATCTGTCGCGCCAAATCTGCTGGGGAAGTTTCATCGACTCTCGTCGTTACAACATTTCTGCCACGACGCAACACGGTGATCCGATCACTGAGCGCCATAACCTCCTTCAGTTTATGGCTGATGAAGATGATCGAATGGCCGTCGTCCCTGAGGCGACGGAGGATGTCGAAGAGTTCCGCGATTTCTGGGGAGGACAGCGCCGCGGTCGGTTCGTCGAGAATGAGAATCCGTGCAGCCGCCGAAAGCGCCTTAAGAATCTCAACACGCTGTTGAAGGCCAACAGAAAGCTGCCAGACCTTAGCACGTGGCGGAATGGATAAACCGTAACGCGCGGAGAGCTCAAAGACATGTTGTTCCGCGTCCTTCCGGCGGAATCGAAATTTGCCGCGCCCGGAACTGAGGGCAATATTCTCGGCGACGCTCAATGAGGGAACGAGCATAAAGTGCTGATGCACCATACCGATTCCGCGAGCGATTGCGGTGTTCGGCGAATCCATGACAACCGGCTTTCCATCGATCCGAATCTCGCCCGAATCCGGTTGATACAAACCGTAGATCAGGTTCATGAGCGTGGACTTGCCCGCCCCGTTTTCGCCGAGCAGGGCGTGAATCTCCCCTTGCTGCAGGGAAAAACCCACGCCATCCACAGCGACGTTATTCCCGAATGCCTTGGTGATGCCACAGATCTCAAGTGCGAGCGATGTCAACAGTTGCGTGTCCCTTCACTTTTTTGGACTAAAATTTCACGCGCGGCGCCTTGAACTCACCGGTGAGAATTTTTTGGCGGACTTCCTCGACCTTCGCTTGTACCGCTTCTGGAATTCGATCCTTGAGTGTCGGGTTGTAAATCAGTTTCACCGTCTCATCGAGTGCCATCCCCATCCACATGATCTTGGGTTCAAATTTCCCGGTTTTAACCAGATTGGCGGCATAAACAAACGCTTTTGTATCGATAGCAGCACTCGCCAGAATCGCCGACGGGGCGATGTCGTTCTGATCTCGGTTGGATCCGAACGCATAAATATCTTTACCGGCTTTACGGCTCTCCTCGACCGCATGGAACACCCCGCGTCCAGCGGCATCGGCGTTATGGAAGATGAAATCAGCG
Source organism: Candidatus Poribacteria bacterium (assembly GCA_027296925.1). Taxonomy (GTDB): domain Bacteria; phylum Poribacteria; class WGA-4E; order WGA-4E; family PCPOR2b; genus JAPUIP01. The sequence continues at coordinate 2,797 of JAPUIP010000746.1, forward strand.
CCTTCCGCAATTTGGGACAGCGTTAACTCCTTCGCCTTCCCGATATTTTCCCAGTCGCCGACATAAGATCGAGATACTTTAACATCTGGATTGACAGATTTTGCCCCCGCCTCAAAAGCCAGGAATGTGCTTTGAATCGGCGGTATATTCATACCCCCGACAAGCCCAATCTTCCCCGTCTTCGTCATCATGCCGGAGATGATGCCCAGTAGATAAGTCGCCTCCTCAAGCTCAAAGACGATTGGGGATACATTCTCCAAAACCGTATTCCCAGAAGTGGTGATAAACACAGTTTCAGGGAAATCGGCGGCGACCGCTTTTGCCGGCTCCTGATATTCAAAGCCGTGCCCAAAGATCAGATCGTATCCCTTGCTGGCGTAGAATCGAAAATGTTCCTCCCACTGTGATGGCGTCTTACTTTCGACATGGCTGACTTGCGCGCCAAGCTCCGCTTCGATTCGTTTGAGCCCTTCGTATGCTAGCGCATTCCAGCCGGCGTCGCTGATCGAGCCCGGCACTAACATAGCGACTTTGAATTCATCCGCCTTGGCTGTCGCATTCGTGAATCCAAACAATAAAAGCAGTAAACTCGAAATAATCCAGGTCTGCTTTCCCATAAAAACACCTCAACAAAGGATTCGGCGCGCTATTCTTGACAACTGCTGCGCCGTTGAGATTTCCAATTATATGACACACGCAATGGGTTGTCAAGCCTATTCGCTACCCCTTGCAGTCTGATTTTTGGGAGACCGCCGATAGCAATCTCAAGCCCAATTTCTCTGACGCGCAATCGGATGAAGGCCAATCGATGAGTCGAGCGTTCTCCCAGCGATGCACAGCTCAATCATCCCTCAGCCGAGTGTTCCGCATCACGGATAATTTGGAGAATGTCGTCGGGGGATTCTGCCGCCAATACCCGTTCGCGAATATGAGATTGGCCGAAGATACGAGTAATCTGACTCAAAAGCCTGAGATAGCGCGAATTCCGATGTTCTGGAATCGCTATGAGAAAAATGAAATACGTTGGCCGATGATCGAGAGCATCAAAGTCGATCCCTGACTGACAGACGCCCAAGCAGACCATCAGCTTTTTCGCATGCGAGATCTTGGCATGGGGAATAGCGAGTCCATTAGCAAGTCCGGTGGACTGAAGGGCCTCGCGCTCAAATACACTCCTTCTGAATTCATCTCGATTTTGAATGCCACCGGTCTCAAAAGATAAATCAATGAGTTCGTCAATCAGATCATTTTTGTCAGCGCTTAGGGGGTTGATCTGGATTCGGGAGATAGAAAGTGCCTCTGAAAGTCTCATACACCTCCTCCGAAACGAATCTGGCTTTGCTCCATCTCATCAGCGTATTGTTTGCAAATGGGAACGCGAAACAGAGGCATTGCTCAGTTGCAGATGCCCAACAACGTGGTTTTCCATGTCGGCGTAGAAAGTTGGACAAAGCCAAGATTAAGATGACCTAATTATAGGCGAAAAGCGCGCAATCTGTCAAAAGATTTCCGATGCAATTTGCTATTGACAGAACCCGAAAGTTCAGTAATAATTGCGCAAGGACGGCATTGATGGCAACAGGATTATCACAGTTTTATCCAACTGCTGTTTTCAACTGAGTAGCAGTGCTGTTATAGAAGGAGACGACAATGAAGCATTTCGGTTTGACGCTCAATCTGAAAGCTGATCCGGATATCATCGAGCAGTATAAAGCGTACCACCGTGACGTTTGGCCTGAGGTGTTAGCAAGCCTCAAAACGATTGGCATCACGAAGATGAACATCTACCTGCTCGGTCGCCGGCTGTTCATGGCGATGGAAACGGTTGATGAATTTGACGTTGAGCGCGATTTTCCACGATACCTCGAACAGCACCCGCGCTGTCGTGAGTGGGATGAACTGATGCGGACGTATCAAGAACCGGTTCCTGAAGCAAAGCCGGACGAATGGTGGGCCCTGATGGAGCTCGCTTTTGAGCTCTAATCACGAGAGAAACGCTGACTCAACAGGAAGGGCCTACGCTCGTGTAACGGACTGCGCGACGTGCATTGTGGCTTGACAGGTGCGCTCGCAACTTGATATACTGAATACGAATCCATCCATAAATAGACCTGTATCAATAGCCGAAATTTCGGCACGTGAGGAGATGAATTATGCCAAGACCGAGCAAAGAGTTGATGCTCCAGATGTATCGCAAAATGATGGAGATTCGGCAGTTTGAAGAAGCCGCTAGTGAACTCTACCAAAGAGGGGAATTGCCGGGATTCCTCCATCTCTATATTGGTGAAGAAGCGACGGCGGTCGGCGTGTGCTCAAACCTGAATGACGACGATTATATTACGAGCACACACCGTGGACACGGGCATTTCATTGCCAAAGGCGGGAAGCGCGACCGCATGATGGCGGAGCTTTTCGCAAAGACAACGGGATATTGCAAAGGCAAAGGCGGTTCGATGCACATCGCCGATGTTTCGCTGGGTATTTTGGGAGCGAATGGCGTCGTCGGCGCAGGGATTCCAATGGCGAACGGCGCGGCACTCTCGGCGAAAATGCAAGGCACCAAAAAGGTCGCGGTCGCATTTTTCGGCGACGGTGCCACCAATCAGGGCGTCTTTCATGAATCGCTGAACCTTGCCGCTGTATGGGAACTTCCCGAGATTTTGGTCTGCGAAAACAATCAATACGGCATGGGAACCCCACAGAGAGAGCATCAGAAGGTTACGGATATCTCGATCCGCGCCGAGTCTTATGGCATGCCGGGAATACGAGTCGATGGGAATAACATCTTTGAAGTCTATGATGCGACTTATGAAGCGGTTGAGAGAGCACGCAACGGTGGCGGCCCTACCCTTATCGATTGTAACACCTATCGGTTCCGCGGGCATCACATCGGGGATCCGGGCACATCTTATCGAGATCGCACGGAAGTCGAAGAGTGGCAAAAACGGGATCCGATTGCGTATCTCAAAAAGGTCCTTGTTGAGGAGGAAAGCGTCGCGGAAACAGACCTCGAAGCCATTGATCAGGAACTGCGAGATGACCTTGAAGCGGCGATTGATTTCGCGAGAAGTAGTCCCTCGCCTCGCCCAGAGGATGCCCTGGAAGATCTGTATGCCGGCGGCATCCGGCCATGAGCGAGCTGATGTATCAATGCACTTTACGAGGAAATGCGTTCATAAATTTATGATGGTATTGAATGAGGAACTTCAACCCACGCTCTACGTCATTGCGCCAGATTGAGCGAGGCGCACGCTTCCATCTACGCGCTGGAAAGGAAATCTGATAATGCCATTACGCTCAAGGCACTTTTCTGTTGAAAAAGCGTTTGATGATTTTCCGATTTCAACGGCGTGGGAGTTGCTTGCGAACACAGACCACCTGAATCGTACAATCGGTTTGCCCGCCATTACTTTTGATCAGGTCACGGTTTCGGAGGAGGATTTTTATCGAGCGGCGTCTGCGAAGGCGTTGGGTATACAGACTGTCCGATGGAAAGAGTATCCCTTTGAGTGGATTCGGGATAGACATTACGCGGTTCTGCGTGTTTTCGAGAATGGCCCATTCACACGATTTTACGGGGGCATTGAATTCACCCCAGCGATGGAGATTCAGGGGCGGGCTGCCGCATTCAACCGCGAAAATCAGATTGAGCCGCCAATTATCATTAAAGTCGGGATACATCATGGCGCCGCGATTGCCGTTAACTCCAATGATCGGTTGGATTACT
>JAPUIP010000747.1 GCA_027296925.1 Candidatus Poribacteria bacterium
GATTCTAGTGATGAGCTTCGGACATTGCGGCTGAGGTTTATCCAACCAGATTCCACCATAATTCAATGGGATCAACCGCTTCAAGAGAAGATTACTGAGAAAAAAAGCCCAATATCGACTGAATTAACTCCCAGTGGCCTAGAGCTTGAACAGGAGATAGAGGGCGGTAGATCCAAGGTGTTCCAAGCAAAGATTGCTCCGAGTGGTGTTAAAATTGAACCGCCCCCGGATCCAATCCCATTTCCTTGCCATTTTCTTACTGCGAGAATGAGACCCAATGCTGTTCATGAAACTGAACTTTATGGGCGTCTAGAAGTCGAAAAGCAGGAACAAGTGATTTTTGATATCCTCAAGATCGTTGAACCGCGTCTGAAGCGGCTAACGGTAATTGTCATGGGCGGCACACCAACTCTTCACGGCGATCTAGGATTCGGACGCCTCATCCCGCTGTCATTTATGGGCGATGGCATGGGGCGTTTAATGAGCCTCGTAACTGCGATTGCAAATTCTTCCGATGGCGTCGTCCTCTTTGATGAGATCGAGAATGGAATTCACTATTCAATAATGACGGACCTATGGCTAGGAATTGCGGAACTTGCTCGCAAGTTCAATGTTCAGATCTTTGGGACAACCCACAGCTTTGAATGTATCACAGCGGTGCATAAGGCATTTCAAAAGTCGGGCACATATGACTTCCGCCTGCATCGCCTGGATCGAGTTGATGATTCCATCAAAGCGCACATATTCGACGAGGAGATGTTGGAAGCCGTCCTCAGAGCAGGCTGGGAGGTCCGGTAGTGGCGAATGACGAGCAGACACAAGTCATGACAAAATCGAAACTGTTGCTCGTGGAGGGGAAGGATGAATTCAATTTTTTTGGCGCCCTGCTTCGTCATCTGAGGCGCCAGGACGTGAAGGTCGGCGCCTACGATGGCAAGGACAATCTGCGTCCATTTCTCAGAGGCTTAACACAACTTCCTGATTTTGAGGCTGTGGAGTCGATTGGGATTGTCCGTGATGCAGATGATGACGCAAATGCAGCCTTTCAGAGCGTCTGTAGCAGTTTATCGAACGCCAATCTACCGGTGCCAGAGGCACCCCTTGCGCTGGCTTTGGGACAACCGCAAGTCGCTGTGATGATTATGCCACCGGGAGCAAATGCGGGTATGCTTGAAGATCTGTGTTTGTCTGCGTTTCGGGATGATCCGGCAACACCTTGCGTCGATCAATACTTTCGGTGCATTGAATCCCGGCTGGGAAGTCTACCCCGACATGAGGCGAAGGCGAGAGTGCACGCTTTTCTTGCATCGCGGGAAAGACCAGATCTCCGTCTCGGTGAGGCCGCGCTTGGCGGTTATTTGCCCTGGGATAGCCCTGTATTTGAATCCGTCAAGACATTCATCAATCAACTTTAGCGGAGAAATTCGATGGCAGCAACACAGCAGTTTTTAGCGTTCGATCTAGGCGCCGAAAGCGGGCGCGGCGTGTTGGGACACTTTGACGGAGAACGGCTCAAGCTGGAGGAACTTCATCGATTTCCCAATGGCGGTGTGCGCGTGCTAGATAGCCTGCATTGGGATGTGCTGCGACTCTGGAGCGAGATGAAGCATGCACTCTCGATGTGTGCGCAGAAGCGGATAGATCTGAAGGGGATCGGGATTGATACCTGGGGCGTCGATTTCGCCTTGCTCGGTAAAGACGATGCGCTACTTGGATATCCATACCACTACCGCGACCAACGTACGGAGGGCATGCTGGAAGAGGCCTTTCGTCGCCTGCCGCACAAAGAGATTTTCGAGCAAAGCGGTGCCCAGTTCCTGCAAATCAATACGCTTTATCAGTTGTTGTCGATGGTTGTGCACAGATCGCCGCTGCTTGAGGTCGCAGAGACGTTTCTGATGGTTCCGGATCTATTCAACTTCTGGTTGACAGGACGTAAAGTCTGTGAATTCACCAACGCAACGACGACTCAGTTTTACAATCCACGGCAGAGCGGCTGGTCAAGAGAGATCTTCAATGCACTCGGTCTGCCGTTTGATATCCTGCCAGAGATTGTGCAACCGGGGACGCAACTGGGGACACTGCTCCCATCCGTCGCTGAAGAGACAGCGCTTCCAGAGATTCCTGTCATTGCTCCAGCGTGCCACGATACCGGTTCAGCCGTTGCGGCGGTGCCGGCAAAGGGGGAGAATTGGGCGTATATTAGCTCCGGGACGTGGTCTTTGATGGGAATCGAAACTGCCGAACCGATTATTACCGATCAGGCCCTTACGCTCAATTTCACGAATGAAGGCGGCGTCAATAACACATTCCGGTTCCTCAAGAACATTATGGGTTTATGGCTTGTGCAGGAGTGTCGGCGGACTTGGGCGCGAGCGGGAGACGAAATGCCCTACAACCAGATCACGCAGATCGCGATGAGGGCAAAGCCGTTCACGGCGCTGATCGATCCGGATGACGACACCTTTTTGCCCGCAGGAGATATGCCATCACGCATTGTTGAATACTGCAAACGCACCGGACAGAGCCCGCCGTCGGACAAAGGGGAAATCGTCCGGTGTGCGTTAGAAAGCCTTGCACTCAAATATCGGTGGGTTTTGGAAAAGCTGGAAGCGGTCCGGGGCAACTCGATGACCATTGTCCATATCGTCGGTGGTGGTGCGCAAAACGGTCTGCTCTGCCAATTTACGGCGGACGCAACGGGAATACCGGTTATCGCTGGCCCCATCGAGGCGACTGCGATCGGTAATATTGCGGTACAGGCGATTGGGTGCGGCTTGATTGGATCGATTTCTGAGGCGCGGGAGATTGTCGGCAGATCTTTCGACCTCATCACCTACGAACCCCAAAATACGGCACGGTGGACTGAAGCCTATGAGCGATTCCTGGCGATAACAGGGCTTTCATCATCAGTATCGTCAATGTGATGCATCACGGGAAGGAACGTTGAGTTTTATCGCCTGGTTGAGGGGAAAGATCAACCGATGCCGT
>JAPUIP010000748.1 GCA_027296925.1 Candidatus Poribacteria bacterium
TTTTCTCGCGGTCTCTAAAGGCGTAAAGAAACGGTGTAAACGCGCCAAGATCCATGCCGTAGGTGCCGAAAGACAGCAGATGACTCGAGATCCGGTTTAACTCACAGATGAGCACACGCAGATATTCCGCGCGCTCCGGAATGGTGACTTTCCTTTTTGCATCGGCCTCCATCAGCTTTTCAACTGTCAGACAGAACCCCCAATTCATATTCATCGCGGCAATATAATCCATCCGATCCGTAAACGGTATAATCTGGGTGTAAGACAGATTTTCGGAATGCTTCTCAAAGCAGCGGTGCAGGTATCCAATATGGGGGATTGCCTCTCGGACAATCTCTCCATCCAGTCGCAGTTCAAGCCTCAAGACCCCATGAGTACTTGGATGCTGCGGTCCCATATTGACAACCATCTCATCTGTGAACGGCTTTAATTCGATAAATTTGCTTTCAGGTGCCTGGGCTGCCATCATTATCACCACTTTATAGTTATCTGTTATTCAGGGCGGCGCTCATCCCACACCAAATTCGGTCCATCAAACAACAAGGACACTGCGTTCAAGACGTTACGACCAAGTATACCCGAGGTCTGATCAATCAACAAAAACTGTCCGCGAAAAGTTCGGCGACAGAAAACAAGCTCTAAGTGAGCAACCGAGACGAAACTTCTGTTGCCATCAAACCCCATTAACTCATATTGCTTGTCAGAGACGGCAGCTATCCCTAAAGGCTCTACCGCAGTTTGAGGGATGAGGGTTACATCCGCACCAGAGTCCAACAACATTGCCACGTCCGATACAGCCGCACCGGTATCTGGATTGCGCAAAGTGACTCACGCCAGCGGTGCGGGTGGCTCGAAGTGTGTCGCGTCATACGCTGGCATTCGGATCTTCCTCAACGACTTCCATCTTGAAATCTGCCACCTGTTCGGGATGTACGAGATGTGGGCTGAAGATTCGAGCACCTGGCTCAATCTGTATCCCGGGAACAACGATGTATACTTTAGTATTGTCAGGCAAGTGAATACCGGTTGTCAGCCGGATCTGCCCCTTCTCTACAACCCCTTCTAAAGTTACAATACTCATTATGTCACCTCTTTCAGCCTCCCGACCCACCATAATTGGGTTGGTCAATTCTAAGAATTTCGCGATTCTCCAATTTCACATGCCACTGTATAAAGACTAGGCCAGAGTTGACACGGTAAATTTCTTCACAGTTACAGCGGGTTAATATGGAACCCGCATGCCCCGATAGAAGTCTGGCTCCTTATAATCCTTACGCAACGGCGCCCCCTCCCAATCGTCTGGAAGCAGAATACGCCGCAAATCGCTATGACCGTCGAAGACAATCCCATACAGATCATACGCTTCTCGCTCATGCCAGTTTGCAGTTTTCCAGATATTCTCGACGGTCGGAACGTGCGGATTTTCTTTGGGGACGATGACTTTGAGAACAACTCTATGACGGTGGGTCATTGAGGAGAGGTGGTATACAACTTCGAGGGTCGTGTCCTTCACACTCAAATCAGATCCGCTCAAACACATTAAGAAATCGAAAGCCAATTCCTCATCTTCGGCGAGATATTGCGCAACATCGGCAATCGATTCGGGGGCAGCAACAATAAACGGGTCCGCAACAACTTCTTCAAATGAGCGAATCGCTTCGCCAAATCTATCCTTTAGCTTTGTATAAATCTCTTGTGGCGCCACGGAAAAAAGGCAACGCTTTTGGGCACTTGCCAATCGCGCTGCAATTCTCCTTTCTTACTGCTTGAACTTTGAAAAGCAGGCCGTTTTAATCAGCGGCTTCTTCATGTTCTTCATGTTCAGCGAGATGTGCTTTCGCTTCTTCCATCGCTTCTTTATTCTTTTCCAGGTCTGTCTTGGTAAAGAGTTTCTTCAAGAAGGGGACATTCGTTCGTTTCGCAAGGGTTTGCGTTTTGATCTTTTCTTGCAGCTTCAGTAATCCTTCGATGACAGCTTCGGGGCGAGGCGGACAGCCGGGAACATAAACATCAACAGGAATGATCCGATCCACGCCTTTCAGGACGTGGTAACCATATTGCCAGTAAGGTCCACCGCTTGTAGCACAGCTTCCCATAGAGATCACGTACTTCGGTTCAGGCATCTGCTCATAAAGCCGTTTAATCCGGGTCGCCATTTTCAACGTCACGGTTCCGGAAACGATGATCAGATCCGATTGACGGGGGCTCGCACGCGGAACACCGGCACCAAAGCGATCCAGATCATAATTAGAAGCAGCCGTGGCCATGAACTCGATGGCGCAGCAGGCAAGCCCAAAGGTCATCGGCCAAAGGGAAGATGCTCGCGCCCAATTGGCAACCGCATCAATAGAAGTCACAATAATGTTCTTGTCAAGCTTCTCTTCGATTATCATTGGCTACTCTCCTCTCCTCCTGACTGGATCGAGCGGATCCATTCGAGGTCCCCTTTCACCCAAACGTAGGCAAGACCAATCAACAGAATAGCGATGAAAACTAGCATTTCGACGAACGCGAGCAGGCCGATTTCACGGAAAACTACGCCCCACGGAAACAGAAACACAATCTCAACATCAAAAATGAGAAAGATCAGTGCGATAACGTAAAAACGCGCGTTAAACTTGATGCGCGTATCACCAATCGGATCCTCACCACATTCATAGGGTAGATATTTTTCGTCTGTGTAAAGTCGGGTTTGAAGGAAGCGGGAAAGGGTGAGGTTAAGGGTCACAAAGATACAACCAACAACCAGGAAAATCAGCACATTCGCAAAATTAAAAAGCATCTGTTCCGAAGCCTTTCGGGGGAGTTTGTGAAATTTCTCACAAGGAAGGACCAAAAAAAGAATTGCCTAAAACGAAGCAATCGATATTGCTGCACAGATTCACGCGAATCTGTTGTCCAAAGCTTTGTACATTATATCCTATCCCAAGCCCATCTATTATATATCAGATTCAGATCATTTGCAACAAAAAATTCTACGTTATCTATGACATTCAAGGGCATGAAACGCGGTGTGCCAAACAGTTCTTGTTCGGTGCGCAGATCGCTTTCATCAGCCCGTTTCACGCATGCCGGCCACATATTGTTTATCCAGATAACCAATGCCCCCGAGCTCCGTCGGGACGTGGATAAACGTGACGGTATCCGCCGCCAACCCACGCTCAATGGCCGGCGCAAGCTGGTTGGGATGTTCAATATACACGCCCTTTCCTCCAAGCGCTTCGGCGACCCGATCGAAGCGAATCTCCCCAAACACGGTTCCCAGCCGGCGATCCGGCGGGCGCGAATCGGCTTCGATGCCCCATGCGCTGTCGTGTGCGACAACAGCGACATACGGCGTGTTGAAGCGTAACGCCGTTTCGATTTCCGTGATCGTAAAACCCGCAGAGCCATCGCCGCTTAAGAGGAGTACCGGTTTGTCGGGACGTGCTAATTTTGCTGCAATCGCGCCGGGGATGCCCCAACCGACAACTCCACTTGCACCGCAAGTAAACCAGTGTGCCGGATGACGCTCCCAAAGAATCATGTGCGCCCACCGCCCGATATTTCCACCATCGAGCAAAAAGGTCACATCCGCGTCCAAAAACGGCTGGATTTCCCGGCAGATCCGGAGTGATGTGAGCGGACATACATCTTCCCGTCCGCGTGGCTCCCACTTCGCAAGCAACGCTTCGCGCAGCCCACGCACCTTTGCTAGCCATGCCTGATGATTCCACGTGTGGCTTTTGCCCGCATCGATCATCTGTCCAAGCACCGACCGTGGATTGCCGGCAATTCCGAGCGCCGGCTCAATCGTTTTCGATAACGCGTTCGCATCCGCATCGACACGGATAAAACGAACCGATTCTGAAAAGACCGGTGGACGCCCATACCCGGAGCGATAATCGATCTCCGCGCCCAATACCAGCACGACATCAGATTCGACGAGACTTGCGAATGCGCCGTTGGTCGCTTCACCGAAAGTCGTGCCAACATATTCGGGCAGCGGGGTTTCGATACATCCCCGCGACCACATATTGGAAAAAACCGGGATATGGGTCAAATCGGCGAAGAGGGCGAGGGCTTTTCCGGCATCCGCATAGAAGGCGCCGTTGCCAACGATGATTGCTGGACGTTCGGCGTTTGCTAACCGTTCAACCGCGTCATGCACGAGATCTGGATCGCCGGAAGAGGGCGTGGCGGGCAGCGCCCCGACTTGGGCAATGGGTGGGGAAGAACCCTGTAGACGACGAACGGCTGAATCCGGCATCTGCCCGCCGAACACGTCGACCGGTATGGTCAGATGTACGGGGCCCGGGCGCCCGGATAGAGAGGCGCCAAGCGCGTTCGTGAACGCATGCTCTAAGACTTCGACGCGATCGACAAACCACGCATATTTACAGACCGGCGCCGCCATGCTCACCTGATCGAGTTCCTGAAAATGCCCCATGCCGCGAGTCTCGGTGGTCGCGCAACCGCTGATCAGGAGCATTGGACCGCCATCCCAGAAGGCGTTGGTAAGCCCGGTGAGGGCGTTTGTGTGGCCTGGCCCTGCGCTGACGGCGACCACGCCGATCCGTTTCGTCATGCGCCCCCACGTGTCTGCCATGTACGCCGCGGATTGCTCGTTCCGCACGTCAATCACTTGCATCCGGAGATCGACGCATGCGTCCAGGAATGGCTTGAGTCCGTTGCCACAGAGGGCAAAGACACATTCCACGCCACGCCGCTGAAGCGTTTCAACCAACCAGTGTGCTCCGTTCATGAGAATCCTCCCTCGTCGCAGGAGTAAGTCAGATCTACTTCACGCTTTCCGTTTTACGAATGACGTTCGCCGTTTCCCTCGCGACGATAATCTCCTCGTCTGCTGGGACAACCAGAATCTTCGCTCGGCTGCCGGCGGTGGAAATTTCGCCTTCGCCGGTATAATCTTTGTTCTTTTCCAAATCTAACAGAATACCTTGCCACTGCAACCCATCGCAAATCGCAGCGCGCGCCGTCGCGCTTTTCTCACCGATACCGCCGGTGAACGCGATGACGTCCACACCGCCGAGCGCCGCAATGTATGCGCCAATATACTTTTTGACCCCGTAAAAATAGGTTTCCATTGCCAGCCGAGCGTCTGCGTTTCCCGCTTCCGCAGCCGCTTCGACATCGCGTAGGTCGCCGCTGACTCCGGAGATTCCTCGCATCCCCGATTCCTCAATCAGTTGACGGCGGATCTCGTCGGTGTCCCATCCCTCCTGATCCATCACATAAAGCACGGCGAATGGATCGAGGTCACCACTCCGCGTCGACTGGATCGTTCCGTACTGTGTTGAGATACCCATCGTCGTATCGATGGATTGTCCATCACGGATGGCGCACAGCGACGAACTTCCCCCAAGATGACAGGAAATGATCCGAAGCCCGTGGGGTGAAACACCGAGCAACTGCGGCACACGCTCTGAAATGTATCGATGCGATGCACCATGAAAACCGTAGCGACGGATGTGGTGTTTTTCTGTCCACGCGCGTGGCACGCCGAATTCGTAGGCATAGTTGGGTATAGTTTGATGAAACCATGTCTCAAAAACGCCGACAAGCGGAGTCGTCGGCACCAGTTCCTGGAAGGCGCGAATGGAAGCGATGTAGGCGGGATTGTGCAGGGAGGCAAGGGGAATGTACGCTTCGAGGGCTTTAATGACATCTTCCGTGACCAACGCAGAACGCCAGATGCCTTTGGCAAAAATCGTTTTGAAACCCACGCCGGCGAGTGCGCTGAGATTAGGCATCACCCCTTTTTCGGGATGGGTCAGTAGGTCGATGGTATGTGCGATTGCGGCGTTGTGAGTTGGCGCATCGACTTCACCATGAATAGTCGGCTTGTCAGGCACGCTGTGCGTAAACGGCGATGGTGGATTGCCAATCCGCTCAACCACGCCTTTGACAAGCGTATCTGAAGTGTTGACGTTGATAATCTGGTATTTGAATGACGTGCTGCCGACGTTCGCACAAAGTATGAGCATAACGCGACTTTCCCCGGTGTAGATTCACGAAGTGCTTCCAACTGAAGCCGGCAGAATTATAGCACAATTCTAGAAACAAAGACACTCAAAAATTGTTGAGTATACGCTTCTATCTATCGCTGTTCGTCGGTTGCGTTAAGCCTTTGACCTTGCGGAAAAACCAAGTTGTCTCATTCTCCCAGATACCCCATTTCGGCGGGAACATCGTCTGGAAGATGATGCTGTGAAGCCCGAATGAAATGCCACGCCTGACCAGCGCATCAAGCGCCTGCTCACCCTGCGACTCATTGGTGATAATGGGACGAGACGCACGCCGGTACCATGGGCGGGATTGCAGGAATTCGACCTTCTCGACCAGTTCGCTGGCGTCGCCAACCCGCCCGGTTTCGATGTTATCGCCACCGTGAATCAAAATCAGATCCGACGCCGAAAACACCGCGTCAATCTGTTCTGTCGTCCACTGTCTCGAATTGAGCAGAGCGGCTTCAGACGTGGTGACCAACAGCCGCTGGCTGTGCCGATCTGTGGCGCGGGCACGAACACGATGAATTAACTCAGCGGCCCGAGTCGGCTTGAGAATCTCGTGGTGAAAGTGCCCCGCCATGACTTCATTGGCAATCTCAATGATGACATTGCGATACCCCATCGAACACACGAAATCCACCGCATTGTCCGTTGCCGCACAGATAGCCGCCTCCGAGGAGAAAACCGTATCCTGTCCAAAGTAGAAAAGCTGCAGAATGACAACCATACTCAGACGGTCGCACGCTTCGATAACGGCTGAGATGTGTTTGCGGTATGGTTCATCAATCGAGCCGTCAGACAGAAAACCGGAGTTATGATAGAAGTCGCGGTGTCCGTTTGGACGACGCCCGGCGCTGCCGTGACCTGCGGCGATTTCCGGTTTGCCATTGAGGGGATGACCGCCCTGGAAATTGAGATTGACAGCGACAATACCGTGCGCCTGATATTCCGGAAGAGCTGCGATGAACCGCTCGGTGTTCGCAGAAGCGGAGGCAGACGATTGCCATTGACCGTAACCCGCATGGTCGTTTTCAGGATGCGAGCCGTCGTCATCCCACCAGTTGACCTGTCCAAGCGTGTCATCAAACGTCGCGTTGACGGTGCGAATGTTGAACAGCAGCCCTTCGACCGATGTGCCGCTGTACGTTGGTTGACCGTTGATGAAGATCTTCGTCCCTTCCAGTGAAACGGTGGTTTGGGCGACATACATCTGAGAAGCCTCCTCGTGTCTTTATAGTTTATGTCGAAGGCACGCCCCACGTTTTTCGACGCAACGGCTTACATGAGAACAGCGAAAAATCTGCTGACGGCGTTAGGTCTCCCTCAACAACCACCGGACGGCGTTCTGTTGAATTTTCTCGTACGCCGGATTCCACAACGCGGGAATCGTATGCCCCGGCGAGAGATAACAGACTCGCCCTTTTCCGTAGTCATATGCCCAACCTGCCTCACAGGACGTTCCCAAATCCCCGTGCGTCAGCCCATCTTCATTGACGCTCCGCATGAAAACGTGCGCTGGATCTTTGTGGTAAGTCATGAAATGCTGTTCATCCGTTACGATGAAATCGCTGACACCCCGGGTGATGGGGTGGTCTGAGTTGCTGATCATGACCTTGAAGGGTCGAACCGGCGGATGGCCTTCGGTCGCTGCTCCCAACACCTCGCGAAATGTCTCATTGCCCTGAGCGATGTAGGTCGAGTTGTGATAAAACAGCGCCACGCCGCCGCCTTCGACAAAATCCTTAATCGCCTGTCCCTGTGCATCGGTCAGCCAGTGGACAGCGGTCGCCTCGATCTCTGGTACAGGCGGTTCACTCACAGTTGGCTGCGGCGCGCTCCTTGCACCGTAGCCGTCGGGCCAGATCATGCCGTCTCGAAAGATGATCAGCATTTTGTACCCGCGTAAAGTCTCTGCATTTAGCAGTTTCACCTCATCGGTGAAATCGATTGTGACTCCAAGTTCCCGCACCAGGGTTTTGCCCAGCGCAGTCCGAATGTAGTCTGAATTGTGATAGCGATCGCCAATCAGAGCGAACGCTGTGCTTTTCTCTCCCATGTTTGGGTAACCTCCTGTGTTGTTCTGCAATTGCCAGAATCGATACCATTCTCTCAGAGAGCATGTCTGAAAAGTTAATTCGAGTGCGGAGAGGTTTCAGGATTTCCGGTCCCGGCGCGCCATCTCTCTCCGCCGGAGTTGTATCCGGCGGACCTTGCCGGTGGTGGTCAGGGGAAGTTCATCAATAAACTCAATCTCGCGAGGGTACTCGTAGGCCGCCAGCCGTCCCCGGACGTGTTGTTGAATGTCATTGATGAGTGCCGGTGAGGGCTTGTGTCCTCGGGTGGGGACAATAAATGCCTTGATAATATTGCCTCGCAATTCATCGGGGACGCCGATAACCGCGGACTGGGCAACGGCGGGGTGTTTGAGCAGGCAGTCCTCAATTTCGGTCGGGCCGATGCGATACCCGGCGCTGGAAATGACATCATCTTTGCGACCCATAAACCACAAGTAGCCCGCCTCATCGCGATAGCCTATATCTCCGGTGGTACACCAGTCACCTATGAATTTGTCTTGAGTTGCCTGTGGCTGGTTCCAGTAGCCCAAAAACATAGCCGGCGTGCCTTTGAGGCAGGCAAACTCGCCAACCGCGTCTGGTGGCAAAACCTGCCCCTGCTCGTCGATGATACCCACCGTGTGACCGGGATAAGGCTTGCCCATCGAGCCAGGATTCACCGCCAGAATCTCGGCGCAGTTGCCCACCAGATAGTTGATTTCGGTTTGCCCCCACATCTCATTGATGGTCAGATTCAGATGTGTCTGTCCCCAGCGAATAATCTCGCCCCCCACGGCTTCCCCGGCTGACATCACACTGCGCAGCCGTATCTGAAATCGCTCTCTGGCTGGGACTTGCATCATCAGTTTGAGGGCCGTCGGCGGGATGAAGGCATTGCGAATTTGGTATTTTTCCAGCAAGTCAAAGGCTTTCTCCGGGTCAAACTTACCCCCCTCGTAAGCCAAAATCGGGATGCCGTAGTACCAGCAAGGCAGCAAGCCATCCAACAACCCACCGGCCCAGGCCCAGTCTGCGGGCGTCCAGAAGCGGTCGCCAGCTTGCGGCAGGAAGTTGTGTGACATCTCAAAGCCGGTCAGATTCCCCAGTAGACTGCGGTGAGCGTGAAGCGCGCCTTTGGGCGGGCCGGTCGTGCCGGAGGTGTAAATGAGAAAAGCCGGGTCTTCGGCCCGGGTCTGAACCGGGGTGAACCTGGCCGAACCGGCATTGAGGCGGTCCCAGAAAGAAGTTTGGTCATGTTCTGCACCGCCACAAATGATGATGTGTTCCAAATTCGGCAGGTCGTCTCGAATCTCTTCAAGCGTGGGCCAGCGGCTCTGGTCGGTGATGAGGAATTTGGTGCCGCTATCTTCGAGGCGGTATTTCAACGCATCGGCGCCAAACAGGACTGATAAAGGCAAGGCGATTCCACCGGCTTTGTAAATGGCTATATGGCTAATCGCTGTCTCCGGTCGCTGGGGTAGAATGATACCCACCCGGTCACCGCGGGTCAGCCCTAAATCTATCAGGGCATTGGCAAACCGGTTGGAAAATTCCTGAATTTGTCCAAAGGTAAATGACTGCTCGTGGCCATGAGCAGTCTCATACCAAAGTGCAACCTCATCTCGAATGGCGGTATGTTTGTCACATACCTCGTGAGCAATGTTAAAATATTCGGGAATGTTCCAGCGAAATCGCTTCTGGATTTGAGCCCAACTGCCCCAGGTTTTATTGACGAGAATCATGGTTACCCCCTTTGTTCAATGACTTGGCGTCGGTTCACAAATTCATACCGCCGAATTTCGTGAAGATCCATGTACCCGACGGGGCTCGAAATGATCTGTGTTCTATCGAATTCGCCAACAAGGTCCACGCTCCCATTACCCCAAATGATCGGCGACGGCGTGAAATCTCTTCACGACATCATTGGAGCAATTTGAACCGGACCGACGAATAAGGCGTCGGGAAGGGGATGCTCTATGCCCCACGTCGTCACTTTTCCCATGGCGGTGTAATACGTGCTTTCTCCCGACAACAGGCTTCCATTTCCGCCGCCGTGACTGATGACCCATTCGGGATTGAGCAGCTGTTTCCCTTTCCATACCCCTCCCGTTGCCACGAAATGCCCATAACGCGCCAGGTTCTTGGCGCTCATCACCACCCAGCCGCCGCCGCCCCGAACCTGATGGCCGTTAATTTCATAAGGTGCATCCAGAAAGTCACCGTATCCCGGCATGTGGGCGTACCAGGTTTTGTCCTCGTGTACAACCCGTCCGGGTGTCCAGTCCCACGCCTCGGCTGGAATACCAATTTCGCCGAAGAGCTCGTCATCTAGCACTTGCTTGATATCCTTATTCCACAGTGCCGTTAACGCCTGGACAAGACGCCACTGTCCACCGCTGCTGTAGATGCCCACGGTCCCCGGCTCGGCATGGGCATAGTTATCATAAAATGGGTCGCCCGTCCAATTGGCCCACTCGGGAATCGGTCGGTCTGCAGTCTCTTTGCTCGAACCTGTCGATCCTCTCCGCCAGAAATATCCATTGGTCACGGGGAATCCACCCCAGTGCTTACCGTCCACCCGCTGACCCAGGCACCGCCAGGTCAGCTTTTTGTGGTGGCCCCGGTCCAAATACTTGTGCGGATGCGAGAGTTGCCCTTCACCGGTCCAGGTCTGATGAATCCGGTCGTCGGCGTTGACCAACCCGCGCTCTACGGCGAGCCCCAGTACCGCCCAGTTGAATGCCTTCCCCACGGAGGCGGTTTGGAACTTGTAGTCCCCGTTGCCCCACGTCTGCACCCGGTAGCCCCCCCGCGTCAAGATCGTCCCCCAGTTGTCACCCGTGTGGTCTTCGCCCTCCCAGGCCGCCCCCCGGACCTCTCGTTCTGCAAGAAAATCCGCCCACTTCTCAAGGTCAAGCCCTGCCTCCGCAGGGGTTATCGAAATCCAATCTGCCTCCGGATATGTTATCCAATCCGGAAGGGTGGGGTTTGGTTCTGTCTGAACCATCTGTTTGCCTCCTGTGATTTTGAGAGTCGAACACCGCAAGCTTCAGCGGCATTTGGGGTGGAAAAGACATTCAGATGATAGATGGGACGACTGACGCTTGAAGGTGTTTGAGGTTTTTCAGCAGGTCTTCGGTCGCGTCATATCACGCATCGAACACGACATGGCAATCCCCGCCGACGCACGCCTGCCGCTGCCCTCCCCGAATTGTTGTTCATCCGCCTTTGTCCTCACGTTTGGCATCCGCCGCCGAGGAACGCGGGCACGGCCTCGACGTGCCCCAATCGAGTTCGGGGCACAAATCCATGACTGGCGTGAGATCGACAACCTGGATTGATGCCTCCAGTCGAAACGTGGCCACGGTGACATACGCAGAACCCCACGGTCGGAGTTCTGCGATGGCCGTGGCCGGGTCTTTCGC
>JAPUIP010000749.1 GCA_027296925.1 Candidatus Poribacteria bacterium
GCCGCTTTTCCCGTCCTAGATACCACCTTGCCCGGCAGCAAAAAAGACTTATAGGTGCGCGCGAGGTTTCCTTTGCAGGAAGTGCCCAGAACAGTTATTTTGAGCAATCCATGAAAGTGCTGGGCGAGCCCTTCTAGCGGCAGCACCCACGCTCAGGTCAGGGCCGCTGGCGAGCTGTACAGTGGGCTGATATAGAGCTGAAGTGCCTTCCCATCCAGCGCTGAATCGTCAACAATCCTTCTCGCCGTATATCCGTTACCCCGTCCTGTTCCTCACCTATGCACTCATCAAGCCCCTGTTATGGTTGGGCGAGAAGCTGGGCTTCGCGACCCGTATCTGGCGCATGGTGGGGCGCAACATGGTCAAGCAGCTGACCATGGGCCGAGACTTTGGAGACTACCAACCGACGCCGCACGATGTGATTATCAATGCCTTTCCCAAGTGCGGCCAGAACTGGACGATGCAAATAGCCTACCAAATTGCGATGCGCGGCCAGGGTGAGTTTGAGCATATTCATGATGTGATTCCGTGGCCCGAAGGGCCGGATAGGTACGCGATTCCCCTGTCCGCCGACGTGGCCGGTACCGGCACTGCGACAGGTCACCGTATTATTAAGACCCACCTCGACTGGGAACGTGTGCCGTATTCGGAGGAGGCGCGGTATATCGGTATCATCCGGGACCCGAAGGATGCATTCGTGTCCAACTATCACTTTATCCGTGATTGCGTGTTCGGTCCGCTCATGCCGTCGGTGGCGACCTGGCTGGCGGTCTATTTATCGCCCGATTCCCCCGTGGTCTGGGCACCATACCAGCAGGGCTACTGGCAAGCCCGCCATCGGCCTAACCTCTTGATGTTGACCTTCGAAGAGATGAAGGCCGACCTCCCCCAGGCCGTACGCCAGATTGCGGATTTTATGGGCGTCCAGCTCACCGACCGCGAGTTCACAATGGTGTGTGAGAAGAGTTCTTTTGCCTACATGAAGGGCATCGACCACAAGTTCGTGCCCCCAGCACTGACGCCCTGGTCTTCCGCTAACCGGCAGATGGTCCGGAAAGGCCAAAGTGGTGGGGCG
Source organism: Candidatus Poribacteria bacterium (assembly GCA_027296925.1). GTDB lineage: Bacteria > Poribacteria > WGA-4E > WGA-4E > PCPOR2b > JAPUIP01. The sequence goes on from JAPUIP010000749.1 coordinate 1,076, forward strand.
TCTGAATTATTGTCCCTTGAGCAACAACAGGCAATTGACACCTATTGCAAAGGGGAATTGCAACGTCTGCACTGCGACTTCCCGTATGATGAAGTCTGGGGCGGTCCACGCAGAGCGGGCACGAAGAATGACGGGGTGGAAAAGACTGCGAGGTCAGAGAAGCGGCCAAGCTTGACATAAGGGGCTTTATCAGACGTGATTGCCGTGTGCTGTGCGTCTGCCACTACACTCTATCGAAACCGTAACTTTCCGGCGAGATGCGCCCGCTGGTCCAATTGCTCAGAACAGCTATTTTGAGCAATTCGGGCTTGCAGCACTATTTTAGAAATATGTTAGGGCAGTGCCGCAACCCCTGTGACTGGTTTTTACATGTATCCCGAACATACCCTGACCTCCCTCGCTTGCCGTTTTACCCTTGATAATAGTATTTATCGTGGGTAATCACGTCCCCGCTCAAAGATGACTCCCGTCAAGCAACCGTGAAATTTCGGTCGCTAAGAGAAAAAGCCGTTCCCCCTGACAAATAGGGTCTCCCGGTCGGAGTGATTAAAAAAGCCTGATAAATCAGGGGCTAGAGCACTCCAAAAGCCCTGCCAGAAAGCGTTTACTCATAATGACATCAGCCGAGGGGAGGGGCCTAAGCAGATTACTGCGCGAGTACATGCTAAAGCCGGCGTTCGCTGCTACCCTTGGCTTGCCAAAAGCGGAAAGGCGTTGACCATGAACACGCACGTGACAGAAGAAACCAAGCCGAATGACAGCGGTCATTCCGAGATATCAAACGGCGGCCACTCGCTTGTCGCCGTCATCGGTGCCGGCATCGCGGGCTTAGTAACTGCCAAAATTTTCCGCAGCAACGGTTTTGAAGTAGTGGTGTTCGAGAAGGAACCCGCTCTCGGCGGCGTGTGGACTGCCTCGCGGACCTATCCCGGGCTGCGCGCGAATAATTCGAAGCAAACCTACGGATTCTCGGATTATCCCTACCCTGATTCAGTAGCGCCATATCCCGAGGCAGAGGAGATCCGGAACTATCTCGAATCGTATGCCGATCACTTCGCGCTTCGTCCGCATATCCGATTTAATTGCGAGGTCACTAGCCTCGTTGAGGCACGGGACGATTCGAAACTAGGGTTCCAGGTGACAGTACGCTCTACGGCCAGCGTCGATTCGTCGGAGACGCTCTCCTTCCCCTACATTGTCATTTGTAACGGCCCGTTTTCGACTGCCAACGTACCGGATCTGCCAGGCCGCGACAGCTACCGCGGCCGTATCCGGCATTCGAGTCAATGCACGGACCCGGCAGTCGCGGATGCTGAACGAGTCATAGTGGTAGGTGGCGGGAAGTCGGCGCTCGATTGCGCGGCGTGGGCTGCGCGCGAAGGCAAAACATCCACCCTAATATTTCGCAAGGCCCACTGGATGGTCCCACGCTATCTTCCGGGTGGGGTCCAGAGTGATCTGAAACTGGTATCGCGTTTTACAGAGCTTTTCGTCGATTACCCAACGAGGCCGCGGTTCGAAAGATTTCTTCACGGCCCGGGAAAGCCAATCGTGAATCTATGGTGGGCCACACAGAACTGGGCTCTTCCGCGTGCTAGCAAGATGCCGCCTCTTTTGATCCCCGACCACCCTCTGCCGTCAGGCTTCGAGAGTATTGGTCAGGTCGATGATTTTTACGAACTTCTCAACGCCAGCCAGATCACAGCCAGACGCGCGCGTATTGCCCGGTTCACCGAGACAGGTGTTGTGCTCGATGATGGTGCTCGAATTGATGGAGACCTGGTCATTTTCGCCACCGGCTGGAAACGCGATTTGTCGTTCCTTGATGAATCGCTGAAGAACCAGATTCTCCGGTCCGGTCGATTCCGTCTCTACCGCCGCATACTTCCCCCGGAGCAGCGCCGGCTCGCCTTTGTCGGGTATTTCCCAACTCTCGCCTCTCCGCTTTCTTCAGAAATAGCCGCCCATTGGGCGGCGCATTGCTTCAGCGGCAAGTTGGAGCTCCCGACAGTTTCCAAGATGGACGCCGAGATCGAACGCCTGGACAAGTGGGCGCGCGAGCGATTACCGGATTCCGACGATGGAATATTCACCGGACCCTATCAGGCCCATTATGCGGACGACTTGATGCGGGATATGGGAATGCCGACCAACCGTACGAACAACTTCTTGACCGAATATATGGGAACTTTTCTACCGAGCCGATACGGTTCACTCGGACAGGACCTCCGAGACGCAACCCAGAAACGCGGTACGCGTCGATCAGACTTTTATTTCAGCAGCCGCCATGCAATCGCTGCGATCATTCTGGCGGCCGTACTTTGGTTTGGATTCGGTTAGCGATCGATGCATCTTGACTTCTCAGCATTGCGCCACATAAGCAGCCATCCTCAAGTTTCATGGTCGTCAATGCCTCCCTCGCGGCCCAACAGGAAAATATGTACGGACGGACAGGGACACCACGACTCACAATAATTTAGATGATCTGCCTGATTGCTAAC
>JAPUIP010000075.1 GCA_027296925.1 Candidatus Poribacteria bacterium
TAAGTAATCTGCGCGGGTTGAGGAATCTCGATAATGACAATCGCTTTCCGGACGACATGTTTTTGCCCGGTACGAGTCGGACTGAAGTACACTTCACCGGCTTAATCTGGGGCGGCGGGCTCTGGTCGTTACGGGAACGAATCGGCGCGCGCGATGCGGATCGGATTATTTTCGGCTCGCTCTCCTTTCTTCCGAGAGATGGAAGCGCCAATTTTCAAAAGGGGTTAACAGCGCTGTTAGCGGCGGATCGAAGCCTCTTTGACGTCGAACATCAAGACAGCATCCGGGAGGTATTCAATGCCCGCGGTATCTGCGAGCAGACAGGTTGTCCACTGGTTTCCGGTGTGCCGACGCGCAGCACTATCAGCAACCAGGAACGACTGGGTGTGAATCAATTTACTATTGAAGTTCCCGATGATGCGGTCGGGTTACAAGTCGATCTCCGGGCGATCCAAACCAACCTGGATATTGATCTCTACGTCCGCTTTGATGAACCGGTCAGCCTCCGGCGATTCAGTACAGAGGTGCTTGCCGATCATCGATCCGAGGGAGAACAGGGACTCGAATCCATCACAATCACCCCCGGATCTAGCCCAAGTTTACAGGCGGGAACCTACTACATCGCAATCGTCAACTGGACAGATCAGGTCAGGCTAATTGACTATAATCTCACGGCGACCATGACTCAAAGCCAATCGCAGGATATTCCTTTGACGGCTAACGTGCCGATACAGGGAAGCATTGGTCCTGCCATAAACGAGGGCCTATGGCTGTTGAATTCGCAATACACGATCGAAATCGAAGATACAACGCAACGGCTCGACATCGTTGTAACTCCCGACGATCCGCAGCAAGACCTCGATTTTGCGGTGCGGTTCAATGAACGAGTGATGATCGATGGCAGACAGGTCATTGCGGATGTGATTGAACAGAAATTAACGGGGGGCGGAACAATCACATTGACCCCGCCGGCGGTGCAACGTGGAACGTACTATATTGCTGTCGGCACCTTTGACCGTAACCCAGCCAATTTTATCATCGAAGTGCGCCAGACGGATGAATCGATTGCCTCCCCTTCGCGTATACTCACTTCCGGCACCCCGATTTCCGGCTCAAGCGGACCGGGAAATCCGCCGATTGTCCTATGGGACCTCAGTGAGCAGTATCAAATCGTCGTGCCGAATGACGCAACATCGCTCAGCGTTGAACTGGCGGCAGAAGACGTAGGGCAGGATATCGACCTCGTCGTGCGGCATGGTGAACCGGTTGGGCTTGTTAACAGACGACTGATTACAGATTTTCTGGAAGAGTCCTTCAGCGGCCGCGAATCTATTCTCGTCAATTCGGAAACAACGCCTCGCCTTCGCGCGGGGACGTATTACATCGCTGTCGGCAACATTTCGACTCGGCCCGCAAACTGGACATTGACGGCAACTGTTTCGACAATCCGGGTTAGCCTGACGCCGACGATCGGAACGGTCGAGGTCGGGGATGGGCTGCAATTCAACGCCACCGTGACCGGTACGGGGAATCCAACCGTTATCTGGTGGGTCAACGAGATTCGTGGTGGGAACGAGGCGGTAGGGACAATTGATTCTGCTGGACTGTACACGGCGCCCGCCCTGGTGCCCGATATCAACCCCGTCACCATTCGTGCAGTCAGTCTCGTTGATCAGACCCAATCCGCGTCTGCTCTGGTCACGATTGTTCCGCTGCCGGACCGCTATACTGACCTGCAATCTGGCGTCCCTGTTGAGGGGGAGATTGGGCCGGGGATAAAGACACCTCGTAAGAGAATCTGGGAGCTCAGCGAACAGTTCCGAATTACCGTTCCAGACAACGCACAGGAGTTGATCGTTACCGTGGCGGGGGCGGATGCAACGATCAACCTCGATTTCGCAATCCGCTTCGATCGACGCATCACGAAGGAGGGCGGCGAAATTATCGCAGATTTCATCGACGACAATCCTGAGAGCGGCGGCACTCACCGCATTCTGGCTCCGGAGCTTCGTGCCGGCGTTTACCACATCGCGGTTGGTAACTTCGGTCTCAGCCCGACAACGTTCACTGTGACAGCAACGATGATTCTCGAACCTCAAATGTTACGTGTCGCCCAGGACGGCTCCGCTGATTTTACTTCAATTGGCGATGCGCTTGAAGTTGCCCAAGATCGTGCAACGATTGAGATCCGTGACGATGGAGTGTATACCGAGAATGTCGTGCTCGAGCAAAATTGGATGACGCTACGTGCGGCTTCAGGCAGAACACCGACGATTGATGGCAATGGATTTTCGGCAATCCTCATTGACTCCGCACGCGCCGTGACCGTTTCGGGACTCAGCTTCATTAATGGCGCGCCGGCAATTCTTCTGTTCAACAGCGTCGATTGTATCATTGAAGGAAATTCGATCTCGCGTTCGACGGGCGAAGTCGGCGATGGAATTTGCCTCCGAAGCACTGCCCAGACCACGATCAGAAATAACCAGATTTTTGATAACGAGCGGATTGGGTTTTGTGCCTTCGATTCCAGCGTTGCGCTAATCGATATCGACATCCGCGGCACCGGTATGGAAGGGGTATTTATTTCCAGCTTGGATGAATTGGCGGCTCAACAAATCAATGAATCAGCCGAAAGGACATTGGGGAATCACGCATCACGGATTGCGCAGTACGCATTACGCGGCAGGAAGGACACCTCCCGTTCCAATCTGCAAGCCCAAAGTCCATTGAATGGAACGACCGGCGCCATAGAGATTCGTGGCAACCGAATCCTCGACAACACGGGCGCGGGCATCGTGCTGATTGGCGAGTTGCGCGGGGCAATCGAAGGAAACCGCATTGAACGCAACGACGATCCAGATGCGCAAGACGGCTTCGATGGCGGCATATTAATCGCCGATGTTATCGATCGCCTGGCGATTCGTAACAACGTCATTGACACGAACGGCAATGACGGGCTGCTAATTTTTGGATCGCCGGTTGAACTGATAAACAATCAGGTGACACGGAACGGCGGCAGTGGTGTCACGCTTTCCAACGGTGTCTTTCAATTCAGTCGCGCGGCACAAGTCACCGTAATCAACACCACGATCGCGGGGAACCATTCGGGCGTCTCCGTTGCGCGGCCGCCGATTGGCGCGTTCCGATCAGAGCTTTCGATTGTCAATTCAATCATCGTCGAAAACGACATGGATCTGGTGGATGTGGAATTGGCGGCAGTGCGTTTTTCCTTGATCGGGGATGATCGATTTGTTGGTCAGAGTCAGAACATCGGTGGTGAGCCGGCGTTCGCAGATTCGGCCGGGGGCAATTACCAGCTCAGCAATGCGTCGCCGGCGATCGATGTTGGCACCAGCAAACTTGATGAATTATCGGAGCTTGATCTACTGGGAAATCCGCGCATATTCGATGGCGATGGCGATGGCAACGTCGAAGTCGATTTAGGTGCGTATGAATTTCAAGGCGGGCAGCCGGCTGCACTTGAGATTACGCCGTCGGAGGCGACCGCCGCTGTCAACCAGGTTCTGGAATTCTCGGCGACGCTCATCGAGACAACGGATCAGCGCGTCGTATGGCGGGTTAATGGGATTCCGAGCGGAGATGAGACGGTTGGGATGATTACGCCGGACGGGGTTTACACCGCCCCTGCGGCAGTCCCTGAAACAAACCCCGTCACGGTTGAGGCGATCAGCCTCCTGTATACAAGCATCAGCGCGACGGCAACCGTGACAATCACGCCGAGCCAGCAACTGCCATTCGTGCTGACATCTGGGGTGCCGGTGGAAGGAGAGCTCTTGCCCGGCAATCCTCTGCGGCGCACGGTTAAATGGAAGCTCGAAGATCAGTACCAGATTTCCGTAGCAGAAAACGCAACCGAACTCGTCGTTCAACTTGAAGGCGAGAATCCATCCCAGGACATTGATCTTGCCGTGCGCCACAATCGTCCAATCCAGATTCGTGGCGGGCGACTGGTCAAGGATTTCCTCGCGGAGACATCGAGCGCCTCTGAAACGATTCGCGTAAATCTCACGACAAATCCACCGATCCAGAGCGGAATCTACTTTATCACCGCCGGTAATTTCGATGTGGCGCCGGCACGGTACACACTGGTTGCGACCGTTCGCACGGATGGGCGCCCCGGTGTTGCCACGCCACTTCGTTCCGGAGAAGCGGTCAATGGCACAGTTGGCCGCGCAAGCCCACCCGATCTCCATCTGTGGGATGTGGATAATCAGTATACCATCGACCTTCCGCCGGAAGCGACCGAGCTCACGGTTGAGCTCGCGGCTGCGAATACCCCTCAGAATGTCAATCTCGCCCTCCGCTTTGGGCAGAAGTCAACGATTGAGGGCAGCGTTTTCATCGCAGACATCAAATCCCAAAATCCTGATGGGAGAGAACGCTTGCAACTCACCGGGCGGACCGCCCCGCCGTTACAGGCTGGCACCTACTACATCACCATTGGCAACTTCGAGGCATCATCAGTGGACTTCACGCTGACCGCAACCGTATCGGAGACGCCGATATTCCCACCCTGGGACGTCAACGAAGACGGGGTGACAGACATCGCGGATCTCGTTGTGGTCGGGCGGCAATTTGGAGCGGCGGCATTGACCAACCCGCGAGCCGACGTCAACGGTGATGGGGGCGTCGATGTTTTGGATTTCGTCGTGGTCGCGAGCCATTTTGGTGAGCGATCTGAAAACCGCCAAAATGCAACTCCCACCGTCATACACAGTCCGGCATCTGCGCGGGTCTGGCTCGAACCGTATCCTACGCCGGATTCTCCGCCAGGCGTATTGCAAGCACGCTTGAGGACAAGCGTGATCGGCGGCGCAATCTACGGCGGCCGGTTCAATCTCTCGGTTTCACCGGGCGCGGCGCAGGTCACTGAGATTCAGCGTGGCGCCGGCGTGCAATCCGATCAGCGGGTCTATTGGCAAGGCTCAAAGGCGGACAACGAGGGGACAGATTCAGCGAACGATGGCATTGCGTTTACACATCTGCGAGATGTGCAGGGCATCGCCGGCTCCGTTGAGCTTGCCGTCGTCACGTTGCAAGTGACCGATTTACGAGCGGCGATGTTGTCGATTGAACGGATTCAGCTTGTGGATGCGAGCGGCAGTCAGATTCACACTGCGGTTGAGATGGGAAGCTTGTCGGGCGAGGCGATGCTGATTCCCAACCAATCTGTCCTCCTACCGAACTACCCGAACCCCTTCAACCCGGAGACATGGATGCCCTATCAACTCGCCAAACCCGCGCATGTCCGGATCTCGATCTATGACGCGCGTGGGGTGATTCTCCGCCAATTGGATGTGGGCCATCGGGCGGCCGGATCTTATCTTTCACGGCACCGGGCGGCGTATTGGGATGGACGCAATCGCTATGGCGAGCGGGTTTCCAGCGGCGTCTACTTTTACTATATCGAAGCCGGTGACTTCCACGCCACGCGGAAGATGAGCGTGGTGAAGTAAGTGCCCAGACAGAGAGCATGTCAGAAGAGATTGAAGATTGAAAATTGAAGATTGAAGATTAACCCCACCAATGAATTCGGGGGCTTGGATTGAAGATTGAAGTCTTGAAGATTTTATTGAAGATTGAAGATTGAAGATTCGACCCCACCAATGAATTCGGGGGCTTTTTTTTTCTTCTGTCAAAGGCGCCGGCGTTTCGCCGAGGGTGTAAACTCCGCGAGAGCCCGAGCTATCGGGGTGAGCCGGGATTTTATCCGCGAATTTTCACGAATTCTACACCAAGAAATCCGCGCTAATCGGCGAAATCCGCGGATCATTCAGTTCTGGCTCTGCGCATTACGCGAAAGGTAAATGCAACACAATCAATAAGGAGATTTATATGGCATATCGATACGATTTTCATGATGTTGGAAGGTTTCCGGCAACGGGGGATAACGTGGCAATCGCCACATGTAGGATAGATGCGGGCTCGGAGATCAACGACAATGGGGCGCGTTTCACCATACCTCACACAATTTTAGAGGGACACCGATTCGCGGTCAAGGTTATTCCTGAAGGTGAAGTTTTGCTTTCGTGGGAGTTGCCTTTCGGCGTTGCAATCACAAGGATGCGCCCCGGAGACTATGTTTGCAATCAGAAGATTCTTGACGCGCTTGCGCTACGGAATATCGATTTTGCGTTGCCATCGCGTCCAAACTTCAAAGATCAGATTACGCCTTATGTGCTGGATGAAGCCGAATTTCAGCCGGGGACGCAGGTTCCTCGACATGAACACGATCGCTCTTTCTTGGGTTATCGGCGGGATGGTGGTCGAGGCGTTGGCACGCGAAATTACATCGTGCTCATGGGCACGACGTCTCGCAGTTCTGGCTACGCCAAGACCCTGGCGGATCGGTTTAAGGGCGTTGCCGCAAAGTCCAAAAATATCGATGGCATCGTCGCAGTGACACACACGGAGGGCGGAGAAGATACGTCCCCCAACAATCTGGAACTATTGCTCCGGACGCTGGCCGGCTTCACCGTTCACCCCAACGTTGGGGCAATACTGGCTGTCGATTACGGCACCGAAGCCGTGACGAATCAGATGCTGCAGCGGTATATGCACGAACACAACTATCCGCTGGACGCCGTGCTGCATCAATTCTTCAGCATGCAGGGCAGCTTTGACGCGAGTCTGGACAAAGGCGAGTCGATCGTCAGAGGCTGGTTGGATCCGGTCAATGCGATGGAGCGGACGGAGCAATCCCTGTCCAACTTAAAGATTGCGCTTCAATGCGGCGGCTCAGACGCATTTTCGGGCGTGTCCGGCAACCCGTTGGCGGCTTACGTTGCCAAGGAGGTCATCCGGTACGGCGGCTGTGCCAATCTCGCTGAGACGGATGAGTTAATTGGCGCGGAGCGATATGTCCTTCAAAACGTCAAAGACCTGGAAACCGCCCAGAAGTTCCTCGATACGATCGAGCGATTTAATGAACGGGCCAGTTGGCACGGTCAGACTGCCGAAGCCAATCCCTCGGGCGGAAATAATTTCCGCGGGTTATACAACATCGTCATCAAATCGATCGGAGCGGCGATGAAGCGGCACCCGGATGTCCGTCTGGATGCTGTCATTGAGTACGGCGAGATGATGCTCGAATCCGGCTACTATTTTATGGATAGCCCTGGCAATGACCTGGAGAGTATTGCCGGACAGGTCGCTTCTGGCTCGAACATGATATTCTTTGTCACGGGCAACGGTTCGATTACCAATTTTCCCTTTGTGCCAACGATCAAGATTGTCACAACCACCGGGCGATACAACCTGTTGAAAAACGATATGGATGTCAATGCCGGCGCGTATCAGGATGGGACGCCGATGGAGGCGTTGGGGCAGGACATGCTCGATCTCACCGTTAAGGTCGCCTCCGGCGAGCCCTCCGTCGGGGAGCAAGCCGGACATTCTCAGGTGTCGATCTGGCGGAATTGGCGACAGACGGCGGCGGCTGATGTGGACGCGATCGTCGCCGCTCAACGGACCGACGGAAAGCCGATTCCGATTCGGATTGATGTCCCGCCAACCGATCTCACATTCAACGCCATACAGGCCGCAAATGGGTATCGAAGCGATCAGATCGGGCTCATCCTGCCGACCAGCTTGTGCTCCGGACAGATCGCTCAGATGATTGCCGATCGTCTTAACGAGAAGGCGCTCGGACGAGACCAAGGAATTTCACGCTTCGTTGCCCTTGCACACACAGAGGGCTGCGGTGTGTCCGGTGGGAATTCAGAAGAGATCTACACCCGGACGCTCATCGGGCATCTCATCCATCCGATCGTCGCCCTCGGCGTGCCCTTAGAACACGGCTGCGAAAAAACCCATAACGATTACATACGTCACGCACTCGCAGAGCAAAGCCTCCCGATTGAACAATACGGATGGGCAAGCGTGCAGTTAGATGGCGGAATAGACGCCGTGATTCAGAGAGTGGAGGATTGGTTTAGACAGGCGCTCGCATCCATGCCTCCTCCCAATTATGCCGATGTCGGTTTGGAAAACCTGCGCGTTGGGCTCGTGTCAAGCGGAAAAGCGACCGAAGCGATTGCACAAAGCCTAGCGCATCTCACCCAAACGATCGTCGGCGCCGGTGGGACTGTCGTCGTTCCGGCAAACACGACCTGCTTGACCTCGCCCGCCTATGTGACGCGCGTTTTCGGCGATCGACCGGTGAGAAACACCCTCGCCTATGGTCAAAGCCTCGCAACGACAGGATTCCATATTATGGAAACCCCCACCGATCACGTTGTAGAAACATTAACGGGATTAGGAGCGACGGGCGTCGACGTGATGCTCGTTCATGTTGTGGGGCATCCCCTTCAAGCCCACCGCATGATTCCGCTGATCCAAGCGACGGCTGATGCCACCACACAGTCAATTTATCATGAGGATTTAGATCTCCTGCCTCCCCAACCGGACTGGACGCCTGAAAGCTTTTCCGCGCAAATGCTCGAATCCATCCTGCAAGTTGCCTCCCGTTGCTATACCCCTAAGCTCTATGGCAAAGGAAATACGGACTTCCAGTTTACGCGCGGTCTCCTCGGAATTTCCATGTAAAACAGAATGGAAAATGATGGGAAAGTGAGCATGTGCGCAAAATAGATCACTTTCCCATCTCCTCTCCTTTTCCCTGCTTTTCAGCCCCTCCTTCGCTTTTTTTTCCTGAATTCACTTGCCTCATTCTGTGCTCATCACTCAATCTTCTCCCCAACAGCTTGGCCCGATTGCAAAATAGGACTATACCCGACGCGAAATAGAGTCTATGCTCGATGGGTTTCACGATGTTTTTATATTAGAATTGCAATGGAAGATTTGACAGACAGCCCATCTTCGCGACTTTCCTTCAAAATTAAAACCGGGGCGTATTTCGCTAACTTGGCACCACATACTCCCCAACCTCAGTGCAACATGGGCTCAGACCATGTATCGCGCCTGCAGTGTTGGCGTCTGGCACAGATTTTGACATCCTTAAAAGGATTCAAACGGTCTAACTGTCAGTGAGATGAGACCGTTTGCACTGATACTTACCACTTCAAACACTGCTATCACAAGGGCCGAGCCTCGTGGAACCTCAAGGACTCAAAACTGCAAAAATCGAACGATTGATAGAATGGTTTCAATGGCATAAAATGCAGCGTTATTTTTTTCGACTTTGGCGCCACGCTGAATTGATTTGCGCGGTGCTCTTCACATTGGTGACGACAGCCGGCTAGCCGCATTCTCTCGAATCAACCGAAGTTATCGCTAGGGACTTGACGGAGTTAAGTCTGGAGGATCTGATGGACATTGAAATTACCTCGGTGTCCAAGAAAGTGGAAAAACTTTCCGAAGCCACCGCAGCCATCTACGTGGAAGCGGTGAGCTTTGCCGCCGAAGCGTTGCTCAGCAGAAAGTATGGTACGCAGAGCATCCAGAAAGTATTGGAGATGTTAGCTTGACTTTGTCACATTAGAAATCCGAGCCAACCGTAGGGGCGTTCAATTGAACACCTCTACAGAATCAAGGCGTTCTAGAACGCAAGGAA
>JAPUIP010000750.1 GCA_027296925.1 Candidatus Poribacteria bacterium
CCGCCGGCGGAGACCTGTTTGTAGGTTGGATTTGGTACATGTCCTCCGCTGTATCCGGAAATCACCTCCACCACACCCGGAAGTTTTTCAAAGTCCGATTCCACGCACCAGAAACAACCACCGGCAAATGTGGCCACTGCGTACTTAGGCTCAATGGTTGTTACCCCCTTCTCCATCACGCCACCCGCAACTACCTGCCACAGACCCAAAGCACCTACTACCACAAGAATAGAAATAGCTACTGTTTTCATAATCTTTTCCTCACGAAAATTGATTCAAAACCGCGCGGCGAGATAGGGAAGCCTATCTCATCGCACGCGAGATCCACCCACCGGTGGCCTGCAGAGGCACTTGGTCTCCCACTCGGCTCACCCACACGGCCAGAGCTAACCGTTTAGCGTTCACCTTTTCAACAGATGGAAGCGGTAACTGCCAGTGGGCGTCCGGCGACTGCATGGTGACGTGCCTCAGCACCACGAACTCCTGTTTCAACGTTCGCCCCCGATTCTCTCCGGCGATGATTTTCGATTGCAGACCTGTACCGAGCAGGGCGAGGTTGAGCACCAGCGGGTGTTGACTACTGTCAGTTCTCTGATACTGTGCCGTTACCCGCCCGCCTTTTAGTTCGACGGTCAAATTGCCGGCAGGTGCATCCGCTACATCGGGGTTCCGCCTGTCAAACCAACCCCGCCACTCGTGACCATTGACCACAAAACCTGGCGTGTAGACCGTGCTGATATCGCCCTTTGCCTGGTAGCGGTACTGTCGAGCCGAGTATTCTTGCTGGGCGAACCTGTCCTTCCAACCCAGGTAATCCCAGTAGTCCACGTGGAATGCCAGCGGCACGATCTCCTTCCATAGGCGCGGGTCCTGCTTCAGCCGAGCCAACCATGCCTCTGCCGGTGGGCAACTGCTGCAGCCCTCGGAAGTAAAAAGCTCGTACAGTGCGACGCGGCGGTCGCCGCTATTGAAGCTGAAGCTTTCAGCCATGGCGTTAGAAGATGCCAGCCAAGCAACACCAGCCACCAAGGCAATACCGATATTCTGCGTGACGCTGCGCTGATATGACGTACAAATTGATTTAAAGTATTGAACCATCGCCATTACCCCGCTATTCATCTGCACGAACTTCGTGCCTGGAATATCAAGTATCGGGCAGTGGAATTACAGCGACGTCACAAAATATTCACAATTTGATAACAGAAGCGGGATTTGTCTAAGTTCGTGGGTATCAGGTAGGGGCCAAAGGCAACTCAAAGGTGAATGTCGCACCGTTCCGCGGGGCGTTTGCAGCCCAAATTACACCGTGTTGCAATGTCATGATGCGCTTGGCTATCGCCAGACCGAGCCCGGAATGAGAACCATCCGCCGGTACCGCATCGGCACGAAAGAAAGGTTCGAACACCGCGAGCAGATCGGCTTCGGCGATGCCCGTCCCACTGTCCGTCACGGCAACCGAAAGCCTCCTCTCATCCACGCTGAGCTTGACTACAATGCAGCCACCATCGGGGGTATGGGCAAATGCGTTATCCAGCAGATTATCCAGAACTCGCTCGGTCATACCGATATCCCCTTGTGCAAAGGGCAAATCGGGCGCAGTGACCAACTCCAGGGCAATCTCTCTTTGTTCCGCCCTCAACCGATATTTCCGTACCACATCCTGTACAAACTCGGCAGGGGCGAAAGGCTCCAACACCGCCGCTTTCTCCCGCGCATCTAGGCTGGCCAGCTCAAACAACTCCTCAACCATACGGCTGAGTCGCTGTCCCTGTTTGAGAGCCGTGCGGAGAAAATCTGCGCGTTGCTCCTCGGGCAGTTCTTGCCCCTTGATCTGAAGGGTCTCGAGATAACCCTGTATCGAGGCGAGGGGCGTACGCAGATCATGAGACACCTGGGCAACTAGTTGACGGCGCAGCGTATCTTGTTCCCGCAGTTGTTCGATTTGCTCGCGGATTCGGTGAGCCATGCGGTCAAAGGTGATGCCGAGTCGATCCACCTCGTCCGCCGAGCGGCCGCCGTCAACGCCGTAGGTACGCTCTGAATCAAACCGGCTTTGCTCAAACTCCTCCATCACCGCCGATAGACGCTGCAACCGTCGAGTCAATAGGCGAAAGACCACAAGCCCTATTACCAGACCGACGCCGAGGCTCGTTGCAACTGCCCACCCACTCATGCGTAGGAAGTAGCTCTCTCGTATCATCTGCTCCACCCGTTCAACCTGCTCGCCCCGCAACACTACGTAAAGATAACCCTCGGGCCGCTGTTGGTTGGGCACCGGCGTAACCGAAAATGCTTTTCTCCCATCGTGGCTGCGCGGGTCATCACCGAGCAGTGGGTAGGGCTCGTCCATCGCCAAAAACGATTCGATTGGTGCTAACGATACCCGTTTTCGCTTCACCTTTCCGGGGTCGGCAGAATAAGAGAGGATGCTGCCCTCAAGGTCAATCAAATAGATTTCGATGCTGGGGTTGATCACCATGTACTGCCGGAAGGTTTCCGATAAGGCTTGTTGGTCGATGCGTCCCTCGGCTACTAGATTGTGATCGGCCACCAAGTCACGGGCAAGGTGACGGTTGAACTGCTGGTTGACTTCTTGCAGGTAATTTCGCGTGATGGTGTTACTGATAAAGGCGTAGAGCAGACCGATCGCGATCAACAGTATAACCAGACCCAAAGACAATTTTGCGTACAGCGTACTCAGCATTGCTCAATCTGTAAATTTGTAGCCGACACCCCACACCGTTTGAATGTAGCGAGGTTTCGACGGATCTTTTTCAATCTTTGTCCGCAATCGGTTGATGTGGGTGTTAACGGTGTGCTCGTAGCCCTCGTGGCTGTAGCCCCATACGGCGTCGAGTAGCTGAACCCGACTGAACACGCGTCCCGGATGGCGCGCAAAGTGAACCAATAGGTCAAACTCGCGAGCAGTTAGCTCTGCTGGTACGTCATCGATCGTTACCTTGTGCCGCTGGACATCTATCCTCAAGCCGGCATGTTCGATTAACTGTTTCGCCACTTTTTCTTCTGTGGCTTTGCTGCTAAGGGCGTCCACTCGTCGAAACAACGCTTTAATCCGCGCCATTAACTCGGGGATACTGAACGGCTTTGTCAGATAGTCGTCCGCCCCCATCTCTAACCCCACCACACGATCTAACTCAGTGGACTTGGCGGTGAGGACCAGAATCGGAACATAGGCCCCACCCTTTCGCATCTCGCGACAGACCGAGAGCCCATCCATCCCCGGCAACATCAGATCCAATACCACCAGATCAAACTGCTTTTGTTTAAAGGCCTCTAGGCCTTCAATTCCGTTGCCTGCGATCTTCGCGTCGCAATCAAGATCCTGCAGGTTAATCTTAATCAATCGCGAGATATCGGGATCGTCTTCAATTATCAGGACGTTGCGTGTCATGGCCAAGCAATAATACGCCTTAGAAAGTCCCTTAGTACATAGCTAACCCAGTTGCCGGTGGAAACGGAAGATACCCCTCCCGCATACGCGCCTGGAGGGGTAATCGGATGAGTGGCTGTAACACGAAGTCCGCGACTAACGCTTCGTGTCTCCCATTGGCGTGGCTCCTTTCATTTGATCTTTGTCCATTTTCATATGTCCTGTCTCTGTCATTGACTCGCTTTTCTCCATACCCATCTTTTCTTCCGTCATACCGGCCTCTTTCTGCATACCCGTCTTGTCCTTCATCTGCATCTTTTCTTCCATACCCGTCTTTTCCTCTGTCATACCGGTCTCTTTCTCCGTAGCCATCTTCTCCTGCATGGCCATCTTTTCTCCCATTGGCCTGCTGGAACCCGACTTCGTGGGGTCGGCCATACCAACGGAAATACCTAGCACCATTGCGCCGAGTAGTACACCCACATTCGCTAGAACCGATGATTGTTTTGACATCTCTAATGTTCTCCTAAAATTTTCATTGACCCCGGTGTTCGACCCGGGAAACTGTTTTGACTGGAACCAGTTTCATCGACCGAAATATCTGAATCTTGAAACTGGCAGTCCTGACGCACTCGAGCGTTCACGCTCGAGTTGCAGATAGAGATTCAATACGACGCGGATCACGTGTTGATCACACAAATATTACAATTGTATAACAGGGAGAAACAGGCGGTAGCCATCATCCGGTGGGCGCTGCTCAGCTTTGTCGTTAACTGAACGGTTACCAATGTCCGCTTCTGGCCGAAAGCAGACATTCGGTGCAACGCCTAAAGAGAGTCAGATGAAGTGCAAGTCAGGTACGGTGGTGTATATCGATCGCTGCCACCTCACAAGAGTGAGCTCTCTCACTGCCCACGCGACACGGGCGGGCAGCATCGAAAGGAAAAAGGCACAGCGGGCAGTCTGCGTTGAATCGCCAAGAGGTCAGCGCTCCTTCAGGGTGCCACCCACGAGCCAGCCCAGCCACGCCACCCCTAAGGCGATCACGGAGAGCACGACCACGGTTGCCACGTCGGCGAGCTGCGCTAGAAACACGAGCGTGCCACTGGAGACCCCTGTGAGCGCCAGTCCGATGACTGGCAACACCGGGACGCCGCATCCCATAACGCTACACGCCTCAGTCGTGAACCCGAGACCGCTCGTGACCGCCCCCGCCGCTCCCCCGTATTGAGCGACTTGCGTTCCCCACCCATACTGCCTCACTTGATCTCGGCGGTAGAACCATAAGGCGAAATATGCCCCGAAAAGAAACGACGTCAATACGAACCGCACGACGGAGGGGACATCCAAGATAAATCCCCACTCCACTTCTCCTCCCGCATTGTTCGCGATAACCCAGCCGAGGGCCATGTCTGAGACAAACTCCACCTTTCGGCTGAAGGTATCGTCGCTGTAGACAAGCCACTCGGGTAATCTGGAGAGCCAGGGATTGAAGGTAATATGATTAAAGGGTCCACGGGCAAGCGAAAGCACAACGAGCGGCAGAAGCAGGCTGAGGATAAAGACACCGATCGCTACCGCCCAGAAAATTTTCCACCGGGCCCGAATCGCCGCCGCGACCCCCCTGCACGTCCTCGCAACCGTTTGCACAAGCCACCGACTCATTGGTGCACCTCCAAGTGAACGACCCCGCAGCAAGCCCTAGAACGACTCGATTGTACGCCTGGTGAGAAAAAAGTGGGAAATCCATTTTAACAGAAAGATGCCCGCATCCTTGGGAACTTTAAACCAAGCACTTGCGCTATCCGTTGTGAACATAACCCACCTAAATCCTACCTAATTTCACCCACCAATATCATTTGATGACACAATGCTGACACAATAGGGCCTAACCTCAGGTTAGTGGAATCATTGGAAGAATTTTCAAACACCCTGAGCTACATGCATTTTTGAAAACGTGCGAAAAAACTCGCTTGTCTGAACGTCCGATTATGGCCGAAAGCGGCCGTTTGTGAATGTCCGGAAACGACCCATAGCGGGCATTCGTGTTCGGGGAGAACAAGCAATAGATACGGATTCAACGAGTCACGAGATTTTCTACACCGCGGCTCATCGTCTTACGGCGCGCCGCTCGTGGCGACGGTGGACACCGGCGGCGGATGTGGGACTTATGGGGACTCCGACAGGGTCGATAAATAATACAACCGCGCCCCCGGTGGCCGGCAATTCACCTGCGAGTACGCGCACTTCGAAATCAAACTCGTCACCCCTCACCTTGGGGGCGCTGGGTAGCACCACGACGACGTCCGTAATATCACCGTGGGTACCAAAAATCGACACTGCGGCATTCGGTGGGTTTTGGAGGAAATTGTTCTTGCCCCTCGTCACGA
>JAPUIP010000751.1 GCA_027296925.1 Candidatus Poribacteria bacterium
ATAATCTGATCGGTGAAGGCTATACGAGAAGCGAGGATTATCATAATGCGATTGCGCAATACAACAAAGCGCGACAACTGAACCCCGGTGACACAGATTCAGTGCAGAATCTCGCACGCAGCTACAACAACCTCGGCGTGCAGTTAACGGGGGCGCACCGCTGGGAGGAGGCGATTGAAGCTTATCGTCAAGCCCGACAGCTCATGCCGGAACTTGCCAGCGTAAAGACCAATCTCGAGGATTTGCATTGGAAGCGCGCGAATGTACTCCGTGAACAGGGAAATGTAGATTTGGCGATTCAAGCGTATCGTGAACTGCTTGCGTTTCATCCAGAGGCGGTGGATGCCCATAGCCTGCTTGGGGAGCTGTACCTCCAAAAGCGCGACTATCCACAAGCGATTCGCGAGTTCAGAGCAGCTTTCGATGCAGATACGGATAACGCCCAAACGCGGCAAAATCTGATTACGATTTATCATCAGTACGGTCAGGTGCTCGACCGCCAAAAACGTCACGACGAAGCGATTTCGCAGTTGCAGAGCGGGCTCGCGTTGGCGCCGGCGCACATCAACCTCCGACTAAGCCTCGCCGACGTCTACCAGCATGCCAATGACTTCGACAACTCGGGGGCCATGTTTGAAGAGATTTTGGAACTCGAACCCGACAATGTACAGGCGAAGGAAGGGCTTGTCAACCTTCACATTCGACGCGGGAACGTTTTTCTGAATCGGAAGAAATATACCGCCGCGCTGACGGCGTTTGAAAGTATCCCTGAATCCAATCGGAATGCCAGCATCCATGGCACCATTGGGTATCTCTACCTGATGAAGAAGCAACCGTTGAAAGCGGTGCCCGCTTTTGAAGCGGCGCTCGCCGATGACCCGCATGACAAAGTGGCTTACCAAAATCTCCTGAGTATTGAATCGCAATTTGATGCGCAACTCGATCGGGTTGATGAACCGCAAACCGTCAAGAATAATCTCGCGTTTGTACGAAACAGCCTCGTGATTTGCCTGGTCGGTCGAGATGAACACCTCAAAGCGAAAGCCAAATACCGCGCTACGCTAGATCTCGCCCCGGAAGCTCCGGAGGTCAAAGCAGCGTTGATACACACTGGCATTCGTCTTGCTAAAGCATTCCAGGAAAAGGAATGGCCCAAAAATATGAAGGAGGTGATTCAGTGGATTCGGGAGCAAGAACCACAAAACTCCGAGGTTAAGCAATTGGAGAATTGAAATAGAACTGGTATTCGATGTTGTTTTCGACTCCACTGTGATGATATGATCGGAAAAGCCCCGTCTGCTCTCTTGCTACTGCTGTCTATTTTTGTCGGTTCTTGTATAACCTCACATACGCCTGCGGATTCCGCTTTTACAGATGCCCTTGTGTTGGTCGAGGAGAGAAACTATGCACAGGCGGCTGAGCGCCTGGAAACGCTACTCAAAGCCCTGCCCGGAAAGCTCCCTCCGGAACAACAGGGGATGCGCCACGTTCTCGCCTACTGCTATGAGAAACAGAAGAAATGGGCGGAAGCGGTTGAGCATTATCAGCAGGCGGTTTTGCCGACTTACGACCTGGCGGATTACGCCATCTACCGTCTGGCAACATCGTATGGTCAGATGGAAGATTATCCAAATGCTGTCATCTGGTATCAACGTTTGATTGATGCGTATCCGCAGAGTTTCCATCTCGCAAAAGCAAAGTATAGACTCGCCAAAGCATATCAGGAGCAGAGCGATTATGCCAGGGCGGTGGAGGGATTTTCAGCACTCATTGCCGATTCGAAAAACGGGTATGTTCGGCAGGCAATGTATGAAATCGCAAAGGCGTATGAAGGCCTGGAAAACTGGAAAGAAGCTCAACTCACCTACCAACGGCTGATTGATGCAAACGCCGCTGATGGGATTGCGAAGGATGCACTTGAGGGTATTCAGAAACTCATCAAAGCACATCCGGAGCTTCCAATCACTCGCAGTCAACACATGAGCCACGGCATGGTTCTGTATAATCACGGGAAGTGGAAACAATCTCGCGCGGCGTTTCGCAAAGTTGTGACCGACGATCGGGACAAATTGCCGGGGCGTGCCACCTACTATATTGGGCGTTCGTACTACCGCCAGCGTAAATATGATTCGGCGATCAAAACATACAGCCAAATCGTCTCCCGCTATCCCGCCAGTGGCTATCTCACGCGAGCGCTTTATCAAACGACGCTCTGCTATCGCCGTCAGGGAAAACCGGAACTCGCTCAAAAACATCTGAAGGCTTTTATCGAAAACTATAACTGGAGCGCGCTTGCGGATAACGCGCAATATGACCTCGGTTGGGTACAGGAAAACCAAAAGCAGTCCGACAAAGCGATTGCCTCCTATCGTCGTCTGACGCGCAAATACCGTCATAGCGACTTTGCGCCCCAAGCGTATTGGCGAATCGGCTGGATTCAGTTCAAGAATAAACGATACGCGGAAAGTGTTCAAACCTTCGCGCTGCTGATGAAGCTTTTTCCAAAGGACAGCTTTGCCATGGCGGCGCACTTCTGGATGGCAAAAAGCTATGAACGCCAGAACCAGTGGAAAGCGGCGGAGAAGATATACAGCGAAATCGTGGAGGTGAATCATTGGTATTACAGCAGCCGGGCAAAGGAACAGCTTAAGCGTCGCGCAGCCCAAAAGCAGCTGGACACAACGCCGGGGGTTCTGGCTCAAACCCGCGCTCGCGTTATTCCTGACAGCCCGATCTGGAAAGATATTGGATCTCAGAAAACGCATCGTGTAGACAAGTTGATGCGGTTGAAGCTATTTGAGGATGCGGTAACGGAAATCAAAGGGACGATTCGAACCGATCGATCCAACCGGCAAGATAGCTATTACAACCTTGTCCTCTGCTACCAGAAACTCCAGAAATTTCAGGAAGCGCATCGATATGCGGATAAGCTGTCAAAATTCCAATCCCTGCGTGATGAAAACCAGGCCATTCCGCTGGAACTCTACCAACTCCTTTATCCGGTCTACTATACGGATATTGTCGGAAAGCATTCGAGACAATACGAAATCGACCCCATGTTTGTCGCCTCAATGATTCGGGAAGAAAGCCGTTATAATGCCGAAATTGTCTCTTGGGCGGGTGCTTTGGGGCTCATGCAGATTATGCCCGCAACCGGGCGTGAACTGGCGCGTCAGCTCAAAATCCGCCGGTTTCGCCGGGACATGCTCTTTGATCCGGAAATCAACATTCAGATGGGCGTATGGTATATGAAAGATCTGATGGACCGATTTGAAAATAACCACGCCCTGGTTGCGGGGGCATACAACGCTGGCCCCGGTCGCATGCAACGCTGGGTACGTGAAATGGACATCTCCGATTTGGATGAGTTCATTGAAGATATTCCGATTGCCGAAACGCGCCGTCATATCAAAAAAGTCCTTGATAGCTATTACATCTATCAGGAGCTTTACGCGAAACCAGATCCAGCCCCCACCGAAAAATTGTAGCAGATGAAAAGCTGTAAAGAGGACAATCTACATGCGCCGTGGCAAAACGAATGTGTTTGCGATTACAGAGACTGAGGACCAGGTCGAAAGCGCACCGATTGAGCAACAGACCGAATCTGAGGCTGAATTTCAATTGGAACGGCTCCAGCAAGTTCAAGGCCTCAGAGAGGACCTTGATCACCTCACACAAGTGCAAATCGATCTGGTTCAGATGATGCAAGCGTTTCAGATGACAATTGAGCAAAAGTTAGATGCGATCTTGCAACAGTCGGAAGGCGGAAGGTGATACATAATTTGCTCCTGACTCGAAAGGAGAGGTGAATGTCAAGTAGCCGAGAAGCCGTTGAACTCTATAATCACGGGCTAAGTCTGGCAAAACAGAATCGATACAGGGAGGCAATTCAGCTACTCGCCGAAGCGACCGAAGTGGATGCAGACTACGTCAACGCTTACAACGTCCTCGGAAAGGCCTACATGCAGGAGGGAAGCGTGCGAGAAGCACGAGAGGCCTGGATGGAAGTGTTGAGACGTGATCCCTTTAACACGACTGCAATGAAGTGCCTGGACGCTTCCTATCCAAAGCCGTTTTGGGAACGCTTCCAAAGTATCATTTTGGTTGCCACACTGGTCGGCATGTTTGGCTTGCTCGGCGCCATCCTGTTTAGCGTTAATCGGTTAGCCGGTCAGTTTGATATGCGCCTAAGGTCGCTAGAGGAAAAATCGAATGCGCTTTCGCTTGATACCTCCAGACGGTCTCCATTCCGAAACGCGCCGGCCCCGACAACCACAGAGAAGGGTAGCACGGAGGGATTGGGAGAAGCGGCTCCGCCGGAAAATGCGAACGCTGTGCCTACTGGCGATTCAAATGGCCTCACCCCTCCTTCTGGGCCGATTGATGTTCCTCTCACGTTTATTGAGTCTACCGCCAACAATAGCCACGCCACATCTCAAAAAGACTCAGATGGCGCAGGTTCAGCGTCCACGGATGCTGCGAAGCGCTCTCAGCCTGTCATTTCACAGCCATCCCCACGCCCGACGCCCAGCATACTGACAACGATTTCCGAGGCCGATGCGCAATTCAAGAATGGGATGGCCCTCTACGAGCGAGGCACGTATCCAGAAGCATTAGAGAAGTTTCAAGCAATCGCCCAATCCGGACTATCGCATCGGTATCTGATTGGTGGCGCCCATTACTGGGCGGGGGTGTGC
Organism: Candidatus Poribacteria bacterium; assembly: GCA_027296925.1. Classification (GTDB taxonomy): domain Bacteria; phylum Poribacteria; class WGA-4E; order WGA-4E; family PCPOR2b; genus JAPUIP01. Next base: position 4,698 of record JAPUIP010000751.1, read on the forward strand.
TACGTCAAGTTAGGGCAGCCGCAGAAAGCACTTGCTGCATTTCAAAAAGTTACCGATGCAAACAGTTATAAATACCAGGACGCCCAGAAAGAAATTGAGAAAATTCAGTGAAATCAGTCAGATGGCGTTGTCCATCAAAGCGAGTAGAAAGGAAAATTTCGATGAAACACACAATCGGCTGTACAACTCGTCCTTATGCTTCACTCACATTCGCGGAAGCGTGTGAACAGATTACGGCTGCTGGCTATACCGACGTCGCGGTCTTCGCCACCGCCGGTAAGGTGCCGGTCAGGGCCGATAGCACGGCGGCAGAAGTCGCGTCAAGCCGTCAGATCGCTGCGGATGCCGGATTGACACCCTCGATGCTAATCGGCAGCACAAAGTTGAATCTTGGGCTGGAGGAAGCCGTTGAGGATTACCGGCGGCTGATCGACAATGCCGCCGCGCTCGGCACAAAGTGGCTGCTCGATTGCGGTACGGGGAACGATGCGCACTACGCGGACTACTTCGAGCTGATGCGCCGGACCGTACCACACGCGGCGTCGGCTGGCGTCAACATCACACTCAAACCGCACGGTGGTATGACGCTTACGATTGCAGATCTGATCAAGGCCTACGATGAAGTGAACCATCCGGCCTTTGGCCTCTGCTATGATCCAGGCAACATCATCTACTACACCAAAGGTGAACTCCGCCCAGAAACTGATGTGGCCTCCGTGGCGTCGAGGGTGACGACGGCGATTATCAAGGATTGCGTGGTCGAAAACGGCAAACCGGATGTGATGGTGACGCCGGGCGACGGGTTGGTCGATTTTGAGAAGGTCCTCGGTAGGCTTGTCGCCGGCGGGTTTGACGGTCCGCTATATGTCGAGTGCGTCGGTGGGACAACCTTAGACGAAATCAATCAGAACGTGGGGGCGACACTGAGATTCGTCGGTGATATCCTTGCGGAGGCGTGAGAATTCACCCCTTGAAATTATGTCAAATACGTCCAACCCTTCTCCTCGTAAACTACTCTATTTTCTCACGTTTGTCCATACTACCATTGATTCCTACGCCACGGTCTTACCGCACCTGTTACCTCTACTCCTGGAAAAACTTGCGTCTCAAGCCGCTGCGAGGAACAGCCTTGCGGGGATTTTAATCTCCGTTTACAGCCTTTTTAGCTCACTCGGTCAAGTGCTCTTCGGCTGGTTAGCGGACCGGATCAAGACAATTCATTTCCTGACTTTTGGCGTTGGGCTGACCGCTGTCTGTCTGAGCTTGTTGGGTATGGCTCATTCGCTCTTTTTAGTGCTTCTGTTACTGGCAATTGGGGGGGCCGGCGTCGCGGCATTTCATCCGCAAGCCACCGCCCAAGCCGCTGCGCTCGCTAAACACAATCGGGGCTTCGGCGTATCGCTGTTTTTGACCGGCGGGAACATTGGGAGAGCTGCGGGGCCGCTAGGGATCATGCTGTTTCTGTATCGCTATGGGCTTGAATGGATGGCATGGTTCATGATCCCCGGACTTCTCATCACCCTACTGATACCGAGAATATTGAAGGCTACTCATACCGAGTCGCAAGAGGCGATTGGCGCACCGGTCTTACCTGAGCAGCAGAAAGCGCTTTGGAGCGCGATTTTTCCGCACCTGCGTCCCCTCCTTGTGCTCTACCTGATTGCCGTCATCCGGACGATAACGACACTTGGACTGGAAAACTTCCTTTCGCTGTATCTGTATGACCAGCAGTATTCGAACCTCGCGCGGTCGGGTGTCATCGCTCTTTTCATATTCGCGGGGGCCGTAGGCATCATGATCGGCGGCTCGCTTTCAGATCGAATCAACCGCTACAGGCTGCTGCTCTTCTCTTTGCTTGTTGCGCCGCCCTTGCTATACTTCTCGTTGCATCGTACCGGCGGGTTGTTTCTGATCTTACTTTTTTTCGGGAATGTCGTTCTCTCCAGTTCAATCACAGTCAATATCGTTTTAGCCCAACAGTTGCTTCCCAAAAATGAGAGCATCGCTTCCAGCTTTATGATGGGCGCGGCATGGGGCGTTGGCGGATTGTTGAACACCCCGGTGGGTATGCTCGCAGATCGATTTGGTTTGGCGAATGTTTTGGACGGATTGGTGATGCTTCCGTTGGTGGCAGCTTTCCTGATGATCTTGCTTCCTGAAATGCGAAGGATAACACAGAAAAGGTGAAGACGCTCGCACGCTGAAATGATGTCAAACGCCTCCAATTTTTCCCCGCGCAAACAGCTTTTTTTGCTGACGTTTGCCCACGCGGTCGTTGACACTTACTCCACAACATTACCGCACCTCCTGCCGCTGCTGTTTAGAAAGCTGGTATCTCAAACGGCGTCCTGGGGGAGCCTCGCAGGACAACTGATTGCCATTTCTGGTGTCTTCAATTCCCTCAGCCAGGTCATCTTCGGTCGACTGGCTGATCGGGCGAAGATCGTTCACTTCTTGTCCGTCGGTGTTGCACTTCCGGCGATTTGCACGAGTTTGTTGGGCATTGTACCCTCTATTCCCCTGCTGATGCTGTTGATGGTGACCGGCGGGATGGGCGCTGCAGCATTTCATCCCCCGGCTGCTGTTCAGGCGGCGACACTTGCCAAACAGGGAAGGGGCTTCGGGGTCGCGCTATTTATTACGGGAGGTAACGTCGGACAGGCAGTTGGCCCATTCTGCATCATGTTGTTTCTAAACCGTTACGGATTGGAGCGACTGGTGTGGTGTATGATTCCTGGAATTCTGATCGCGTTGCTGGTCGCCAAAACGCTGAGCGTTCGACCTTCCATAACCGCTGCGTCGCCACAAGGAAGTATTGGTGCACCGGCTTTGCCTCAGAAAAAGGAACAACTGTGGCAGGTCATCCGTCCCCAACTGCGAACCCTCATTGTGCTCTACCTGATCACGACGTTGAGGACAGTAACAACGGTTGGGGTGCTCAACTTCCTTTCGCTGTACCTGGATCAGCAGCAATACTCGACCATTGCACGCTCGGCGGTCCTGTCTCTTTTCATATTCGCCGGTTCAATGGGCATCATGACCGGCGGATGGCTTCCGGATCGGATTAACCGTTATGACTTACTACTTTTTTCCTTGATTGCCGCGCCGCCGATTCTATACGCTTCGCTGCATAGCACAGGGATTCTCTTTCTGATCCTGCTCTTTTTGGGGAATATGATCCTCTCTAGCTCAATCACGGTCAATATCGTTTTGGCCCAGCAACTGCTTCCGGAAAATGAAAGCCTGGCGTCCAGCCTCATGATGGGGGCTGCATGGGGGATGGCGGGGATGTTGAATTATCCGGTGGGTATACTTGCCGATCGCGTTGGGTTGCCGAACCTGTTGGACGGCCTGGTGTTGCTGCCATTGGTGACCGCGTTCTTGATGATCTTTCTGAAACGCGATTGGAAGTAAACAGGGTGAATAGGTATGACAAAAGGGGTTTTCATCACAGGCACCGATACCGAGATAGGTAAAACCGTGATCGCCGGCGGGTTGGCAGCCATGCTAAAAGCCGCTGGCGTCGATGTCGGCGTTATGAAGCCAATCGCCAGCGGCGGTGTCGAACACGAAGGACGCATCGTCTCCGAAGATGCGATATTCCTCAAACGCGCCGCTCTGGTGGACGACGATCTAGATCTGATCAATCCACTGTGCCTCCGCCATCCGCTTGCGCCGTCTGTTGCTGCGGAAATTGAGGAGGTAACAATCGATCTCCGGCAAATTGACGCGGCTTTTAATCAGCTCGGCCGAAAACATGAATTCATCGTGGTGGAAGGGGTCGGTGGGATTGCGGTACCGATTGGTGGAGATCTACTGGTGGCGCATCTGGCCCAGCGCTTCCAACTGCCGCTGCTCATTGTCGCGCGGCCGGACTTGGGGACGATCAACCACACGATGTTGACGGTTGCGTTTGCCCGGTCATTCGGGCTTGATCCCCGTGGGATTGTGTTGAACGGGTTGCGGGACGAATCCAAAGGACTCGCTGAAGAGACCAATCCGAAAGAGATCGCCCGGATGACCCACCTGCCGATTATGGGAGTTGTGCCGTTCGACGTGCGGCTCCAGCGCAATCCGCCCGATTCGGCCTTTTTGAGCCAGTTTATGGATGAGCACACGGAATTGGGAGTTCTTGCGAATATTCTCAACCCCCCGAATGGTCATCCACTGAGATGAAATCAACGCCGCCGCGAACCGTTCAGTTAAACGCTTGGTGTGAGTTTTTCAAAAGGCTGTAGGGGCGCCCTTACAGGATCCTTCGAAGCTTACCTCGAAGCTTACTTCGAAGCTCAGCACAGGCGGCACAGGCAGGACAAGTTTTCCTTCGGTCACTGCTTGCCGCGCCCACTTGCCCGTCGTTCGCAACCTATCAGGGCGGAGCAAGCACCGCCCCTACGAAATCGGTGCATCTGAATTCACACCAAGCGTTTAATTGCTGCGCCCATCATTTTCTGCTTGACGGATTGGGAAATATCGATTAATATGAAAAGCCGTTCGTTTTGTGGTGGGGCGCTGGATTTCGCGACCGGCAACCGGCAACGGAACCTTCGGTTGATCGAGAACGGACAAACTTAGATTTCCAATGGAACAAAGGAGCATCATGTGGATAAAGCAGCAACGCAATCTGGTTCGAGAATTTCTGTGCAAGATCTCAGGGCGTTCTGCCTGGAGGCCATGCGCCGATCTGGACTCAATGAAGCAGATGCAGGGCTCACGGCAGACGTCCTCGTGACCACCGACATGATGGGCACCTTCACCCATGGCACGCGGCAGTTGCGAGGTCTGCTGAAGAACGTCCGTAGCGGACGAATCAACCCCAGGGCCCGGGAGGAGATCGTCGGTGACGGACTGGCCTGGGTCATGGTCGAAGCGCACGATGCGATGCCACCGGCCGTATCGTGCCGATCTATGGAGCTCGCAATACAGAAGGCCAAGGTGTGTGGCCTCGGCTATGTGGGGGTCAAGGGCAGCAGCCATTTCGGCGCCGCCGGCTACTACGCAAATTTGGCAGCCAAGCAGGACCTAATCGGCCTGTCGATGTGCAATGTGGACATCTGCATGACCGTGCCGGGCGCTCGCGCCAAGGTGCTGGGAACGAATCCCATCGCCTATGCGGTACCCGCCGGCGATGAGAGACCGGTGTGCCTCGACATCGCCACCAGCACGGTTGCCGCCACGAAGGTCTTCGCGGCCAGTGCTCGCGGCGAATCGATTCCGGACAACTGGCTTGTGGACGACGAGGGAATCCCCACCACCGACCCTCGACTATATCCCGAGCAAGGCGCGCTGTTGCCCATGGCCGGACACAAGGGTTACGGTCTGGCGGTGCTCGTGGAGATCCTCAGCGGTGTGCTCACAGGTGCTGCGATTGCCAGCCAGATACAGAGTTGGGTACTGGACGTTCCCGATCGGACAAACCAGGGGCATGCGTTCCTGGCGATTGACATCGCCCAAATGATGCCGCTTGTCGATTTCAAGGCGCGAATGGACGGCCTGATCCGGGAGATCAAGTCCGCACCTAAGACCAGCGACGCCGAGCGCATCTACCTGCCCGGCGAGATGGAGTGGGAGCGACACGATGCCGCCGTGACCGAGGACATCCTCTTACCGTCGGATGTGGTTGCTAATCTACGCGGGCTGGCGGAGGACGTGGGGATGGATGCGAGTTCGCTGTTTCCGGCGGAGGGTTGAGACGATGTGCCCTCGATGGGCTTAGTAGACCGGTGGTTCGGCTATAAACCGGCAGCTTTCTGATGATTTGTCATCCGAAAGATCAACCATTGCGTGAGTGGCGGATAGGATGAGCAAGAAGCATTGAGACTGGACTATATCCGCAAATACAGGAGATGAAAAGATGAAGATTGTTGAAATGCAAACGTTTGTCGTCGGCAATATACCCCCCTACCGGGGTGGGCGCCGCTGGCTATTTATCAAACTTGTGACTGATGAAGGAATCGAGGGGATCGGCGAATGGTCAACTGGGCAAGTGGGGCGAGAAGCCTCAAATATCCAGTTGATCCAACACCTGGTAGATCAATTCGTCATTGGCACCGATCCGTTCCAGATTGAGCTGTTGTGGCAACGCATCTACGCCACCGATCATGACTACCGACACCCCGGACTGAGTGCAACGCCGGCGTTGAGCGCGATTGAGATGGCGTGCTGGGACATTGTTGGCAAAGCGGCGAACCAGCCGGTCTATAACCTGCTTGGTGGTGCGTTTCATGAGAAGCTATGGGCCTACGCCTATATGCCAACCCAGGGCGTTTGGGAATCGCCTCAAAAAGCGGGCGAAATTGCAGCGAAGCTGCTCGAAGAGGGCAATACGGCGATGAAGTTCGATCCGTTTCCGATCTTTCCCGCGCCACGAGATATTCCGCTCAAGGACATCATGCGTGTGGCCGAGATTTTCAAATCGATCCGAGATGCCGTTGGCAATGAAGTCGAAGTCGGGCTTGGCACGCATGGTCAGTTGACGACCTCCAGTGCGATACGGATTGCCCAGGTTCTAGAAGAATACCATCCCTTCTGGTTTGAGGAGCCGGTGTCGCTAGAGAATGTCGATGAAATGGCGCGAGTCGCCGCGCATACCTCCATCCCAATTGCGACGGGTGAGCGTTTGCTGACCAAGTATGAATTCGTCGAAATCTTCCAGAAGCAAGCCGCGCAAATCATCCAACTGGATGTGGGGCATTGTGGCGGGATTCTGGAATCGAAGAAGATTGCCGGTATGGCTGAAGCGCATTTTGCCAGTATTGCACCGCACATGTACTGTGGCCCTGTTGCCGCAGCGGCAGCGGTTCAGTTGGCGACATGCAGCCCTAACTTTCTTATCCAAGAGTATAATGTAACCTCCCTACATTCAGACCTCTTCACGACACCAATTGAGTTTAAGGAGGGTTACATCATCCCGCCAACGGGACCGGGTCTGGGGCTCGAATTCAATGAGGAAGTTCTTGCGGCGCATTCCATCGAACTTTGAGGCGTTTGTACCACACAAATATTTAGTGATTTGGGCAAGAATTCACTGGTAATTATGGCTATGATGGTTATGCTCATCACCATAATTACCATCATAACCAGTGAAGCAACGACAGATTCTCAAGTCCTGCGTATAAGAGAAGCCCCGCAGAGGTGAG
>JAPUIP010000752.1 GCA_027296925.1 Candidatus Poribacteria bacterium
GGTTTTCGCGGGAGCGAGGGACTCGTTTGCTCATCAATTCCTCCGAAAGATGTTTTCCATTGGATAACATCAAATCAGACGGAAATCAAGCGCAAATCATAGCGCCGGGAAGTTTACCACTTAATTCGATGGAATGTGGAATTTTGCAGGTGTTGAAAATAAGCTGAGCTTTAATCCATCATCTTTTCAGATGGTAAACCTGCAATCGAGACTCACACAGACGGAATTACATGGTGGGAATTCAACCCACATTACACGAATGCTCCTCCAGAGCGCACCGTCGAACTCTATTAGGTATTACTTTTGACGAAGGACAAGAAATTTCTGGCTCGTAAGCAGCCCAAAAGTCTGGGTGGATGCGTCAGCCCACCGTACCGCTAATTGCTCGATTTGGTCTGCATCTCCAATCCCAAATAGCAAACGCAAATCATTGCCAGCAAGGTAGCTTGCTCCACAAATCACCTCACGGGTTTGCGTTATGCCGTTGGCGGTAAGTCGCACTCGCGCGCCGATTGCCTCGCGATTTTTGTCCAACCCAACAAGCTTCACCGAAAGCCATTTCCCTTGATGACCAATCTCATTTCGCAGGATGACTGCCGGGCGGTTGGACTGACACAGAACAATGTCTGTATCGCCATCGTTATCAATATCGCCACAGAGCAACCCTCGCACAACATAGGAATTCTTATCTAGGCCAATTTTGCTCGTCACATCTGTGAAAGTCCCACGTTGATTGTGAAATAACTGAACGGGTTGGGAATAGTCGAGCTTTGAATCGATCTGATCAACATTATCCCAGATATGTCCATTTCCGACAATCAAGTCAAGCCAACCGTCATTATCGAAATCGATGAAGCACGTGCCGAATCCAAGGGCATAAAATGAAGGGGCGGCAAGCCCGATATCGAAGGTCATATCGAAAAAGGCACCGGTACCATCATTTTCCATTATGCAATTGGCCTCAAGCGAAAAATTGGTGACCCACAGGTCTATGTCACCGTCGTTGTCGTAATCGCCTGCGTCAACCCCCATCGAACCGTTGGCGATACCGTCGCCATTATAGGCACACCCACGAAGTACCCCCTCTTCGCGAAATTTCCCGTTTCCTTGATTCACAAAGAGCGTGTTCGGTGTCATGTCGTTCGCAACGTAGATGTCGATGAAGCCGTCGTTATTCACGTCTGTAAAGACAACACCGAGTCCGCGCGTTGTCGGTTCAAAAACCCCTGCCGCTTTCGTTATATCGGTAAATGTCCCATCCCCATTATTGCGGTAGAGTGTATCCGCGATTCCCTGATAGTCATTCGGGCCGCAGTAGATACGAAGGTCCTTGAAATAACAGGCGGCATCGTTTTCCAGTGTGTATTGAACATAGTTGCAAACGTAGAGATCGAGATCTCCGTCACGGTCAATGTCTGCGAAAGCAGCACTCGTACTGAGCTGAGGACACGCAACACCCGCCTGATTGGTTACGTCGGCATACGTCCCATCACCCCGATTGCGGAACAGAACGTTGCGTCCGAGATTGGTCACGTAAAGGTCGGTGTGTCCGTCGCCATCATAATCTGCGGCAACCGCGCCCATACCGTACCCGCTGTCGCCAACGCCGGTTTCAATCGTGACGTCCGTAAAATATCCCCCGTCATTGCGATATAGACGGTTCACAACGTTGGGATTTCCCTTCGGAAGCTCATTGCCTTGAACAAGATAGAGGTCAAGGTCGCCATCGTTGTCATAGTCCAGTAGTGCGCCGCCACTCCCCATCGTTTCGACAAGCCGGCGTTCTGGAGAAAATCCGTTGACATGCTGGAAATTAAGCCCCATTTCGGCCGTCACATCCCGGAAATAAGGGGTGTCTTGGGCAAAGATACGGGCACAGATAAGTAAAAAAGCAAGAGAACAAATGAACAGATGCCCCCATGAGGAGGTCTGCAGGTTTATGGCTTTAGGTAACATAGAGCAACGGAAGCTAGAATCGCCGCTTGACTGGTAAAAAGGAAGCAGGGCAATGCCCCAATGTAACCCCTACTCTTGGTCGTGTATTTTTCTCACAATCCGAAAACCGATATTGTGAGTCGAATCAAGCGGGTAGAACTTAAACCGCAACGGGCCACGAAGGAATGCGCGACCGACATCCCATGCGCCACCCCGGATAACACGGTCTTTTAAGACATTGCGGTGGCGAAGATGAATCGGGTTACGGGCAGGGCTACGTTTATAGAAGGTTGCGCTGTATTCGTCAAGACACCATTCCCAGACGTTTCCGGCGAGGTCGAAGACCCCTTCCGCAGATGCGCCTTTGGGAAATTGTCCTACAGGAGTTGGATGATTGTAGCGTCGAGCGAAATTGGCGTGCTGTTGTGGACGGGGTGGTGTATCTCCCCATGGATATCTCCGTCGGTCTATACCGCGTGCGGCTCGCTCCCACTGTGCTTCCGTCGGGAGGCTACCGCCAATCCATTCCGCACAGGCTTGCGCGTCGAACCATGTGACGCCGACGACTGGTTGTTTATCCTGATTGAGCGTTTCGTCCGCCCAGGTGTCCTCGCCCTGATACCCGCGTGGCCCGGGACGGTGCTTGGCTTTAATAAAAAGCCGATATTGGGCGTTGGTAATCTCGTAGCGAGAGATTTCATAGGCATCGAGAAACACGCGATGTTGCGGAAGTTCCGCTTCAAACGTGTGGCGTTCCAACATAGAACTGCGAAGTTTCGCGTCTTGATAGGCGGCTTCAATTTCTTCAAGGGTAGACCCCATGATAAACTCACCTTCAGGAATACGTACCCATTCAATCGTCGCAAGGGCACGACGCGCGGCGTCACTCAAGTCGGACGTTGCGACGGCGACCGGGTCGAATAGCAAGCAGATGAATAACAGGCAACCGAGTTGATTTCTCCGGATCATTCGTTTTGTCGAGCAACCCCGGCGCGTTGCTTCAGGGCCCCCCATGTCATCGGCAGTTTCGCACGCGGCGATACCGCAAAAGCTTCGATGAGGTCTTCAAAATACTCATATCGGGCAACCATCTCGCCGGCTGCATCCGCTACGCCAGCGTAGACGCCGACCTCAAGCGGTTCATCGAACTTCTGGTCGGTGGCACCAATCTCAATCCACGCGTCGTTCTTCTTCGGCTTCCACCATGCGGTAAATGTATCCTTTTCCCGGCGGAGACGAAGATAAAGATCCATTTCCCCCGCAGGTTCCTGGAAATTTGGCACGGTTGCAACCAGGCCTTCACCGTTATCAAACTCACGTTTCTGATACTGAATGACGGCATTACTCCCTTGAGCCGCGCCACGGCCCCAGAGTTTAATCGTGACCCATTCTCCATCGCGCCCTTGGTGGTCTTTTGTCGTTGGGGAGAAAGCGACAAGACCGGCGACAACAGATGAGGGTTCATAGTCCATCAGCAGGTGGGTCTCAACATCAAAATCGCCGTTATGCTCCTGATAGAGACGGCTTGGATCGTCATTTGCCCAAAGATTGTGGTTCGTTTCGCCTGTCATATGCAGCCACCCGGCTTCGGTCTTGCCAACATCCCATTGCTTCGGCTCCTTTGACCATTTCCAGTTTGGGTTCTGAAATTGATTTCCATCAAATGGATCGCCGAGTGACTCCGCTTTGGCTTCCACGGTCAAACAGACAGTTACGACAAAAAGAGCGAGAACGACTCGCCGCAATAATAGATTCTTAACTCTCATTTCGTTACCCTCTTTTCAATTGAAAAAGATAGGGGCACGGTGTGTTGTGCCCCGTTATCTGCAAAACTATCGATTC
>JAPUIP010000753.1 GCA_027296925.1 Candidatus Poribacteria bacterium
AAACGGTATGGACGTCACGTTGGTGTATAGTATCGGCAAGGGGCGCCCAACGATCCACGATTATGTCAAAAACCACGCGGTCGATCTGATTATTAATACACCCACTGGATACGAACATCGTCCAAACGAACAGCTGATTCGGAAGATGGCGATTGACTACGAAATCACACTCTTTTCTACGATTTCAGGCGCCGCGGCGGCGGTTAACGGAATCGAAGCACTCCGTCGCGGAGAAATCACCGTAGCGCCATTGCAAGCTTATTATTAGCCGAGAACGTGATGTTTGAAAACCCCAAAAAAAACAGACTGAAAGGAATGAAGATTATGAGAAGGGAGACCAAAAATGTCAACAGATCGTATCGAAAGATACACACGCCTGATTCGCACACTTGATGAGATTTTGGATAGTTTAGCGTTCGATGCCGCTCGTCCGGTTAAAGTCCTGCGGTTGACGGATGGGAAAGAAGTGGTTATTGTGCAATCCAATGCGTTTACACTATCCCGTATCTACACCTCGGGGCGTCCTGATGGCAAGAGACCCCATGGTCGGGATTCCTATTATGAGTATTTTTGCGAGCAACTTGAGGACTATAAACAACAGTACGGCAGCGACGACGGGTTTAGACTAACACCAGAGGATTGGCATGCGCTGTTTCAGGAGTCTTACGATCGGTATACCCGTTATCTGTTGTTTGCAGGAATCAAGCGGTGGGCTGATGTGAAGCGGGACACTGAAGCGAACATCGCATCGACAAATATGGCCAAGAAATATGCACCGTCCGACATCGCATGGGAAAACTACCAATATAAAGGCTACATGCTCATGATGAACAGCATCGCTAACGCTGAGCTCCGACTCGCGGAGAATGACCGTCAAGGCGCATTGGATCAGGTGGATTTGAGCATTCAACGGATCGGGGAATTCTGTGGCGAATGTTTACGAGAAGAATATGGAGACGCGGAAAATGTCACACGTGAGCGCTATCTGAGTAACTTAATCGAGTTTCGAGCGGACCTTGAGTCGGTGGAAGCGGGGCTAGAAAGAAGACGAGATTCGTCTGACGATGATGGAGAGGGTCAGGATTTTTTGGATGCGTTGGATGAACTCTTAGACGAAGAAGAAGCAAGTTAAACGCTAATTCTCAATACACATCGTGTCTGCTTTTTTCCGCACTGCCCACCACGGCTTGGCTGCGAGCGTAGGAATTGCTGAAAGCCAGCCGGGCTTGATTTTTAACCCGCCTTCGCCGTTGTCCCCAAATCTGCACAAAACTTTCTTCTGGATATGACCGCCCGCTTCGGAAAATGCCCGGCCATCATAGGGCGTTGTCACGATCACCACCCCAAGAATTGGCTATCGCAGGACGGGACGAGACCGTAGGGATTCAAGATGGAAGCGAAGGTTTTGCATGTCGTTGATTTTCTGTGCACCGATTCCAGCCAGGACATCGCCGTAAGCATCCGCCGCGCGTCCCCCAACAAGCAGTGCCATCCCCTCACCCATCCCACGGCGCAGCTTTCTGAGTTCATCTCCTAACTATGGGTCATCCGCCGGGTAGATAATGCTCAGCGCAACGGCCCTGGCTTGACTTTGCTGCCGGCACTCGCGATCTCCTCCACCGGCAGATTTGGCCCAAGATACATCACTCGCCAGCCCTCCGACGCCGCTGTTGTCGCAACGATGAGCGCGCCGATTTCGTGGAGAAATAGAGTGGAAGAACACGTGATACTTGTCAATGACAAGGGGCAGGAAATTGGCATCGGGGAAAAAATCAGAACGCACCGAGAAGGCAAACTACACCGGGCATTCTCTATATTTGTCTTTAACTCGCAAGGTCAACTGCTGCTCCATAAAAGAGCACCCTCGAAATATCACTCTGGAGGGCTGTGGACAAATACATGTTGTAGTCATCCGAGACCTGGAGAATCTCATGATCAAGCCGTCCACAGAAGACTAGAAGAGGAAATGGGGTTTGACTGTGACCTCCAAGAAGCCTTTTCCTTTACCTATCATGCCAAGCTTGACAACAATCTCTTCGAGCATGAATATGATCACGTTTTTATCGGATGTTATGATGGAGACCCTGTGCCGAATCCAGCAGAAGTCGAAGATTGGAAATGGATTGGCGCGGAAAAACTCAAACAAGAACTCCACATGAACCCCGATCATTACACACACTGGTTTAAGATTGCTGTGGACCGGGTAATCGAAAACTATGAAGGATATTTCGTTTAAACGGCTTTTCAATCCAAACGTCCAATGATCAATTTACTGAAGGGAGAACGAAACGCCATGCAATTCAGGGAACATCTGATTGACGACACGATTAAGGGCATCTATGGACTGGCAGTCGCGGATATGAACGGCGATGGCAAAAAGGATATTATCGTTGGCTCTACCGCCGAGCCAATCGTTGCTTGGTACGAAGCACCCGGCTGGGAGAGACATATCGTTACGGAGAAACACGGGGGAAACGTCAGCCTTGTCGCCCACGATTTGACAGGGAACGGCCTTGGGGATGTGATTGTTGGAAGTGGGTTCAATCGGCGGGTACGTATTCCGGTCGAATATTTGCAGTGGTTTGAAGCGCCGACAGACGGGGGGCCGTGGAAGAGCCATTACATCGAGGAGATTCCGTTCCTGCATCGCGTGGCGCTTGCCGACATCAATGGCGATGGCAATCCGCTCCTGATTGCGGCGTCGATTCGTGGACCGGAGGGCGAATTCAATGACTGGTCTGATCCGGGTTCTGTCTGGGGCTATCAACTCCCAAACGATCCTGTTAACGACCCCTGGGAACGCCATTTAATCGATGGCCAGTTGCATCTGAATCACGGATTGAGCATCGGTGACGTTGATCAGGACGGACGGCTCGATATCCTGATCGGCTGCCGGGACGGGGCGATCTGGCTCGAACCCCCTTCAGATCCATTCACCGGCGAGTGGCGAAGATGGGTCATTGGGGAGCGTGAGAGCAGTGAAGTTTTCGCGGTCGATCTGGACGGCGATGGCGTCAACGAGCTCTTGTCGATTGAGCCGTGGCACGGCAACGTCCTCGCCTGGTACAAGGCCACCGGCGATTTGCGAAACGATCCGTGGATGCGGTATGAGATCGATGACACGCTGAATCGGGGGCATTCGCTACATGCGCTGGACATCGATGGCGACGGCAGAGTGGAAATCATCTCTGGGTATAACGGTGAAGGGACAAGCCTCCAACTCTATCGCCCGGAAAATCTGGATCAGAACCGCTGGACAAAAGAGATCATCGATAACGGCGGGCTGGGGGTCGGTATGATGGATGTGCTTGACCTGAACGACGATGGCCGCGTTGACATCGTTGCCGGCGGTTTGAGTACAGGAAATGTCAAATGGTACGAAAATCTCGGTGCATAACCACTCCGGCGTATCAATTGTGAAAAGGAACGGCGATGATGAAACGAACGATAGGCATTGGCGTGATCGGTATGGGGTGGATGGGCACGGTACACAGCCGCGCTTACCGTCAAGTATCGGATCGCTTTCAGGAAAGCGGCATTCAACCGAACCTGGTCATCTGCGGTGACGAAGTCGAGGCCCGAGGACGCGAGGCGCAGGAGCGATTCGGCTTTGCGCGATGCACAACAGATTGGCAGCGGGTGATCGCCGACCCTGACGTTGAGGTCGTGAATATTGCCGCTCCCAACAGCATGCACCTGGAAATAGCACAGGCGGCGGCTGAGGCGGGAAAGCACATCTTCTGCGAGAAGCCCGTCGGTCGGAACCCTCAGGAGACGGCTGAAATTGCGCGCGTTGCACGCCGGGCGAACGTCTTGACGTTTGTCGGCTATAACTATCGATGGGCGCCGGTCGTGCAGTACGCTCGGCAATTGATCCTGGAGGGCAAGCTGGGCAGACTGACGCACTACCGGGGGCGCTTCTTCGCCGGTTACGCCAGCAATCCTCACGGCGTGCTATCGTGGCGTTTTCAACGTGAGTTTGCCGGTTTGGGTACGCTGGGCGACCTGATGTCACATGTGGTCGATATGGCGCACATGATCGCCGGTCCGATCAAGCGTGTTGTCGGTAACTGCGAGACGTTCATCCCCCAACGCCCGCTGGCGACGCCGGGGACCGGCACGCATTTTTCGGTCAGCGCCGGTGGCCCGATGGGCGAAGTCACGAACGAAGACTATGTTGGAGTGCTGGTGAATTTCCAAAACGGTGTTCATGGTACACTTGAGGCGTGCCGGGTCATCCAGGGACCGCAGTGCCAGATGGCTTTCGAGGTGCACGGAACGGAAGGCGCGATCAGTTGGGATTTCGAGCGGATGAATGAGATCCAACTCTACTTCGCCAGCGACGATGGAGCACGAGGTGGTTATACCCGCACGCTGAGCGGTCCCACTCACCCTTCCCACGCGGATTTTAATCCCGGTCCGGGGCTTGGTCTGGGGTACAACGATCTGAAGGTCATTGAAGCCCACCAATTCCTGCAATCGGTCGCAAACGGTAAACAGGGCGAACCGGGTTTCGGCGAGGCCCTGGCAGTGGCTGATGTGCTCGCGGCGATAGAAAAATCGTGGGAGACGCAGCGGTGGGAACCGATACAATCTCTCTAGTTGAAATCAAGGGCTGGTTAAAGTATAATAACCCTCGAATTAAAGCATGGGAGGAATGCTCATGAATCGAGACGACGCCTTAAAGCTACTTTGTGAATATACCCAAAAAGAGGGATTACTGAAGCACGCCTTTGCCGTCGAAGCGGCGATGAAGGCTTACGCCAGGCGGTTCGGGGAAGATGAAGTGAAGTGGGGCATCGTCGGGCTACTGCATGATTTCGACTACGAAAAATATCCGACTCCCGATCAACACCCGGAGGTTGGCGCGCGCATCCTCAGGGAGAAAGGATATCCTGAGGATGTCATCTACGCAATTCGTTCGCATGCGAATTATTTGAAGCTTGAACGCAGTAAACTGATGGATAAAACCCTCTACGCCGTTGATGAATTAGTCGGCTTTATCACGGCGGTGGCGCTTGTGCGTCCCAATAAAAATATTGCCGAAGTCAAAGTGTCTTCTGTCAAGAAAAAGCTCAAAGACAAGGCGTTCGCCCGTTCTGTCAATCGGGAAGACATTCAGCAGGGGACAGAAGACCTCGGGGTGCCGCTTGATGAACACATTGCGTTCGTGCTCGACGCCATGAAAGGTATCGCCGACCAGCTTGGGCTAGCAGGCGTTTAACGGTGATCTGTTAACTCTGAATTGGCGGAACCAATAGGTCGATTTTCGAAGTCTAAGTGAGAAGTTCGTATACCGTCGGGGGGCGCCCAGGGTGGCCCCCGTTTATTTGTATTTTGAAAAAAGCGCAATTAGCGTGTGGGGGGGGGGATAAACGAAACAGACCAAAGAAATAACCCCCAGACCACCACC
>JAPUIP010000754.1 GCA_027296925.1 Candidatus Poribacteria bacterium
AGCGATCACGGCGATAGCGACGATGAGTTTGATCAGATTTCTGTTCATAGCGTTTGGATCCTTTCTGAACAGTCGTTGCAAGATTCCGCAATCCAGTATATCTGCACATCGATTCGAAAATCCGTAAGCCAATTCGCATTAAAATCGATCCGGCCACCAAACGTGAGGATAACCCACCGGGAAAAGCGTGTCCAAGACGGGAATAATACCTCCGGTCACGGAAACATCTGAGTCAACCGCAAGGTCTTCAATGCCCCGCCGTCCCATCATCAGTTGAATCAGCTTATCCTGCGGCATCTCAAGCCGGTAGGCATTCGCTGCACTGGCGAGATGAGCCACACGCCCTCGGTCTATCCCCAAACAGTCCCGTCCAAGCTCAGTCGTAATGAGTATCCTCCCAGCCCACTGTGAAAAATGTGCGGATCGCTGGAGGCGTCTCTCCAATTCGTCAGTGATTTTTTTCAGCGTACTCGATTGGTTGATAATTCGCATCATGCCGCCGCCGTTTTTTGGATCGCGGATGGATGTCTGGCATCCATAGCGCCGGCAAAAGATGGCGAATGGGTGGTCCGGAGGCATGGAGCACTCAATACGCTCCGCCCCTATGCGGTCTGCGCGATCTGTCAGAAAGTGAACGATTGTGTCAAAAACCGTTCGGTCTTGAAACCCAATGTCGGAAAGCGTACAGTGTTTGTCCGTGTCATCGCAGACAAAGTAGCCGATGACCCCATCTGTTTCGTCGAGGACGACAAACGCAGCCGCCTCCTCACTGAAGGAACTGCCCATCTTGAATCCCTGCCAATCCGCATATCTCACGACTGTTCCCGTTCGCTCAGCGTTATTCGCTGCATAGAGCGCCAAGACCTGAGGGGCGTCGTGCATTTCAAACTTCCGGATTCGATACGATGAAACCGCTTCACGCGCATCCGCTGTATTCAGCGCAACCCGCACCTCCGGTAACGTCGTTGCGTAGCCAAATTTTGGATAGAAATCCCGGATACCAAACAGCATGGCGACATCAAATCCCTGCTCGGCCATCAACGCCGTTGAATCCTCCATGACATGGCGCGCAAAGCCTTGATTGCGGTGTTCATCATTTGTGCCGACGCCGCCAATACCTCCCATCCTGAGCAACGCAGATCCAAACCTCATCTCATATGCAAAGATCCAGAGCCGACTCACATCCGCCTCGCCTTCAATCGAAAGCGAGATTTTCCAGACGCGATCATTTTCTACGAGACGTTCAATTCTCATGGGTACGCCTTTCTATTACTTGCATAACCTCCACCTATTATTATATTGTAGGCGCGGAAGCTGTTGTAGTATAATCTACGCAAATCTTGATTGGGGAGGTATACTGACAATGAAAGATTGGCAGAAAAATCTCTTGGGGGGACTTGCTGTCGGGAGTCTTGGCATTGTGCCGTTGCTGTTTTGGCTG
The DNA here is from genome assembly GCA_027296925.1 of Candidatus Poribacteria bacterium. Taxonomy (GTDB): domain Bacteria; phylum Poribacteria; class WGA-4E; order WGA-4E; family PCPOR2b; genus JAPUIP01. Next base: position 1,442 of record JAPUIP010000754.1, read on the forward strand.
GCTGAGATTCGCGTGAATTTCCGTTGCCCGAACTGCGATGAGCTCATCACGGTATGCAAGCGGCACAAACAGATGAGACTCCAACTGAAAGCCCATCAACACGAGGGGCAGAGACACACAGATGAATCGGAAGATGCGACTGACCTGTCTATTGCAACCGCACCAACGGTTTAGACACGCCTACTCAAGTGTACGGAACAACAGATCAAATACGGGGCGTTCATCAACGCGATGCTTAAATGTATTTTGACACTTGACGGTTTTTCCAGCTTTGTCCGTCAACTTCAGGCGGATCTTAATTTCAGGGCTCGGAATCAGTTCATCGAGTGCGAAGACTTCATAAAAGTCTTGCCGTCCGTCGGGTTTCAGCGTGAAGGGAAGGTCGTTGCGGAGCAAACTCGGAAAGATCATCGCTTGAGGCGCATTGTATAATTCAGTATCTCGCCACTTGCGCCCAATCTTCGCTTGGAGCATGTACCCTTCAATCGAGACGGGCGCGTGATCATTATCGTTATAGACCCGACACGAAATGAGAAAAAGCAGATACCCACCGCGAGTAATGAAACAATTCGTCTGTCCTTCCAAGAGTTCGACTCGTAGACTGCTTTTCCACCGTCTGCGCCGACGGATTCCTCGGCTCGTTCGATCTGTTCGGAGATCGTGAATCCACTTTGAAACCGAGAGCAAGAGTGCAATAACACTGATAATGAGGGCGATTGTTGCGCGATCCAATTTTGAGACAGCATTCGGGAATTCAGTTTCAAGGCATATTTCCCAAACCGAATGCCAGAGACCTAATCGTGTTAAATCTGTGTTTCAAGGAGGGCAACGCTGTTCGCATCCAACCGATGGTAGTTGGGGATTTCGTACCGATTCCCATCCACATCCTTAATGAGCACCCGCCCGCCCTCAAGTGAGACGATGTCAAATCGAGAACGCAGATCAAAATAAGCGGCGCCCCGGCTCGTGTCGACCTCCCAATGCGTAACCCCAAAGCGCCCCTCAAGCGAATGAACCTTCGTGATCTTCGGCATAAAGTAACATTTTCTCAACTCTTCCTCAAGGACTTTTCGATCGGCTTTTTTTAACTGCTTGATGTCCTCAATCATCCCAATCTCGTTTTGATCGGCGTCAAGCAAGCTGATATATTGCGTCAGGTGAGTCAATGGAAACGCCCGTACGGGCTCAACGGGAGCATGGGTAGAACCGTCAGGGAGTTCCACCGTCAGTTCCTCAGACTGGTTTCGCTCAATTTTTACGCGCTTCGCATCGAGAAACTGGATTTCATCTTCGATCTGAATAGGTTGCTGCAAGGAATTTTCACTCCTTTAGTGAATATAAAATGTGTGCGGTAAAACATGAAACGTGGTCGATGATTGGATTTTGTTTACAACGCACGAATCTTCGAGAGTTCCATCTGCTTTTCACACAAGCCGGCATAGGTACCGCCTTTGGCGATCAACTCTTCATGTGTGCCGATCTCATCAACCTTTCCCTCTTCGAGGATAATCAAACGATTGGAGTGCTTGAGTGTCGAGAGGCGGTGTGCAATCGCGAAGACAGTGCGTCCTTGAATAAGCCGTCCCAACGCCTCCTGAATCCTCGATTCGGTCTCTGTATCGACGGAGGACGTGGCTTCATCAAGGATGAGAATTCGTGGGTTTTTCAAGATGGCGCGAGCAATCGAGATTCTTTGACGTTCCCCGCCAGAAACGCGGCTCCCACGTTCGCCGACCTTGGTGTCGTAACCATCCGGGAACTTGACGATAAAATCGTGGGCGTTTGCGGCTTTTGCCGCAGCGATAATCTCCTTTCGCGTGGCGTCCGGCTTTCCGTATCCAATGTTGTCAGCAACGGTGCCTTCAAACAAAAATGGATCTTGCAAGACCACGCCAATCTGCTTCCGCAACGTACTCACCTTGACATCGCGGGTATCGTGTCCATCGATGAAGACCTCGCCGTGCTGGGGGTCGTAGAATCGGGTGATTAAGTTGATGAGGGTGCTCTTGCCGGCGCCACTATGGCCCACCAAACCAATCATTTCTCCCGGTTTGACGGTAAAATTAATTCCATTGAGTGCGTTTTTCTCGCTATCATAGGAGAAAACAACATCACGAAATTCGACGGCGCCCCGGATATCCGGGAGGTCGATTGCGTCTTTGCTGTCCGCAACGCTAGGGGGCGTATCGAGGATCTCAAAAACACGCTCTGCAGAAGTCGCTGCTCTCAGGAATCGCTCATTCATGCGACAGAGCGTCTGTACCGGCATAAAAAACCGCATCATAAAGTTCGTGAACAAGGTCAATCCACCAATAGTTAATTGGTCGTTGAGGATTTGCCGGCCACCAACCAACCAGATCATAATCATCCCAAAAAATATGATGAACCTCATTATTGGATGATAAACCGTCCATAGCTTTGCGGCGTTCATTTCACCTTCAAAGATTAAATCGGTCAGATTGCGAAAACGACCCACTTCATACTTCTCACGGGTAAATGCCTTGACAACTCGCACGCCCGGTATTGTACTTGCCAGAATCGTGCTAATTCCCGCATAATGCTTCCACAAGACATGAAAAACCTTGTGCATCTTCTGTCCAAAAAAGATCGTAAAGAAGATGAGCAAGGGGATCGGAATCAGTGCCCAGAGTGCCAGTTGCCAGTTAATAGCGAACATAATAATACACATGTAGATTAGGGCCATCGAATCGCCAATAATATTTTGCAACCCCTCGGAAATGAAGTCTCGCAGTCGTCCGACATCCTGGGTAATTCGCGACATCAGGTTCCCCGTGTCACGTTGCTCGTAAAAATCGAGCGACAGGACGCTCAAATGCTGATAGGCGTCATTCCGCAATTTCAGGGTAATGTTCTGACCGACCCACGCCATCATGTACCCCCGAATCGCCGAAGCAACCATGGTAAAGACGTTGACACCTACCATCAAAAGCACAATCAGCACAAGCTGTCCAAATGCACCCGGTTCAGGCTGCTGTCCGTTCGTGATTGCTTGCGTGGCTGGAACGAAGATGTCATCGATTAGCTGCTTGCTTAGAACGGCTGGATAAAGATCTACCAATCGGACAACCATCATAATCAGCACCGCTGGAGCCGAAACACGCCAAAACGGAAGGGCATATTTCAGTAAGCGGAAAATCAACTTCCCTTTCTCGACACAGTTCGGACACACGTCAGACCGACGCGGAATGGGGCTTCCACAGGTTTCACATCTGATTTTCTTTCCGGAGGCAACGTACTTCCGATGTCGCTTTGATTCGTCTAGGGCTTCCGGTTTGACTTTGTCAATTAACGATTCAATTTCGGGTGTTGCTTCGGCGAACTTGGGAGCGAACCTTTTGGAGTAACGGGCAACTTCAACGGCTCCCGCTTGTGTCCGCACTTTCATAATATTATTGCCATGCAACTCTCGGATTTCGATTGATTCTACGTCTTCAAGCGGGATATTCTGGACCTCAGGCGTTGGCGCGCCATTCCTGTTGAAGGCGATCAGACGCTTTTCTGTCACCAATACCCAATCTTTCCCGTAAGTTCCATCGAACTGCAGGTCTGTCGAGATCGCCACCTTGATCTCTTCTTGCTGACTGAGCACATCCTTAAGCCGACTCTGAAGATCTGGCGGAACTTGCTCTAAAATTGTCATCTCTTCTTCGAGCCGCTTTGCGGAGTTTCTTTTTCCGGAAGAGTGCGCCATTCGACGTACATCCCGTCGAGAAAAACCCCGTCCCATGCTATTCATGAAGAAAACCTCCCTGACTGTAAGACGATTAAGGAATGGCGATTTAATAACTCCTACATTTGTCATTCTGAGGAGCTTGCAAGCCTGTCCTGCCTGTCCCGCCTGTGCCGAGCACCACAGGCATTCCCTTCGGTCACTTCGAGGTAAGCGACTGAAAGGAAGCCTGCCCTCGGCTGAGAGGGTGCCTGTGGTGCTTCGAGGGGAGCTTGCCGAAGGGAAGAATCTCAGTAGACGAGACTCTTCGCGGAATTTATCCTCGAGCGAAGCGAAGGGCTCAGAGTGACATAATGTCCAAGGTATTTGGTAGTCATTCCTAACTTGACTTTGGTAACTTAGCCCCCCGGCCCCCAATTCTGGGGGCGTTGCGCGATTCTCCCCCCAGCATTGGGGGGCCGGGGGGCAAGCCACCAGTGGATCCGCCGGTGAGCTCTTTTTAATTTACCAAAGTCAAACTAAGCAGAGCGATTTTGGACGCGAGCGCGAGTAGACACAGATCCAAAATCGTGCTAACGGATTTGGTTACAGCTTTTGTTGGACGAAGGGATGTGAAAAACGTTGAAGGGAAATTAGGACAGCGCGTCGCCTTTATGCTTTTGTAGCATCGATTGTGGGGTCAATATCAATCGACAACGTGGATCAGAATCGTGCAGATAGACCAATTCGGTGGGATCCGAGCGTATCGACGATGGTATTGATCGGGTAAATAAAGGCGTAGTCCAACTGGAGTAGGTCATTCCCACCGTAGCGGTAACTTGCCCCGACGGTGACGGACCGGTTGTTGTATCCGGCACGGATGCCCACCCGCTGTTGAAATAGCCACTGCTCGACGCCAAGCCGCACGCTGAAATCTCGATCGCCATTGAGCCGGCGCGCTCGCAGGACAAAGTCGATGACCTCCAGGCGATTCGCCGAACGGTGTGCGATGCCAACGCCCCACTTCACCGGCAGATCGTCCGTTTGCAGTATACCCACATCCGACGGCAGTAGATTCTCGCCGATGATGCCGATCTGCACACGGTCGGAGACGGCGTAGAATAAACTGAGATCTAGCGTTGTCGAGGTGTGAGTGAGGTCCGCCCTGGCGAGATCGGGGTCGGCGCGTGTGTAGGCATTAGAGGTAATGCTGAGCCGTAGCGCTTTCACGCCTATGCCGCTACTGATGTGGGGCGTGATCCGCTTCGCGTAGCTGAGCACAAAGGTTTGTTCGTCGTAGAAAGCGGAATCAAAAAAGAGGGCGCTAATCGCAACAACGTCGGTATGGAGACGAATTGGCTGGACGTAACTCACAAAATGGTAGCCGAGGGAGTCGGTTTCGCCGGTAAAGAGTTGGGCATTGAGCCCGGCATATAGCGTCGAATAGGTCGCGGTCAACTCCCGTCTGGTGAGTTGAATCATCCCCGCCGGGTTCCAAAGAGGGGCGTTTGCATCGTTGGCAACGCCGATGTATCCACCCCCCATACCCATCGGGCGAACGCCGGCACCGAGGTCGGGAAAGGACGCGAAGACTAAAGGGAAGGTGTTGAATAGCAGAAGTGTGAGCAATAGGAGGAAGGGAGTGCAATAGGAGGTCTTCATGCTTCAACGGAGAATTGCAGCGGAAGTGAATCTGAATTCCGGTCAGCTTGACACGCCGGAATCGGTATGAGTAAAATTTCAGCTCTTGCGTACGCGATAATGCAGAAAAATTTCGTCATCAACCACGCGGTGGTCTAAGAGGGCAAGCTCAACAATATCTAGGAAATCGAAGCCGTCCCCCTCAACAATCGTCGGTACATCTCGCCCACCGATGATCTTCGGGGACAAAGTGAGGTACACTTCGTCGATCAGTCCGGCGTGAAACAGATCAGAGTTGACTTGACCACCGCCCTCGATCAGTAGATGCATGACCTGACAGGTCTCCCTCAAAATCTCCAGGACGCGCTGAAAATCGACCGTTGTCTCGCCGACGCGGTAGACTTCGGCAACTTCGCGTAATCGCTCGAGTCGACTTGCAGGAATACGTTGCGTTGTAAAAACCAGTGCCGGCGCGCCGTTCGGCTGAAACATCCGCGCTGTTTCAGAAATACTGCCGCTTCCACTGACAACAGCCTTGATGGGGTTGGGTGCCATGCCCCGTTGGAGACGCAACGCTCGGTACGCTTCCCGCGAGGTAAATGTCGGATCATCGGCGCTGATGGTTCCTGCCCCAACCAAAATCGCGTCGGCTTGACTACGGATCTCACGCAGCCGTACCTTATCGGCTTTGCTCGTGAATTGAGCCCCGGCGCCATCGCGGGTGGTAATCTTGCCATCGAGGCTCATCGCCATATTTAAGACCGTGTACGGTTTCATTGGCGGGCTCACATCGATCTTGTGGAATGAAATCCGGCTTGACTAAATATTGTAATGGTCAATAGGATGATAGACACTTTTGTTTGCCGAATCTGAGCCGCGCATTGTAGGGTGGGCACCGCCCACCACTTGCACCGGTGGTCTGGTGGGCGGTGCCCACCCTACGGCAATGAATGTCTACCATCTTCCTGACCACTACATTTTTATTCAGAAACGGTATAAACGTGCAAAAGCGGCGATTACAGAGCCAGATTATCAAAGCCCATCAAATCAACCCGTTGAGACTTTCGCCAGAAGATCCTCGAACGATTTACGCCAACTCGATGCTAGCGCCGGAATGCGCAACGCCTTCTTAGCGCCCTCAAGGTTCGTCTTGTCGAAATGGAGCAGATGGACGATCGC
>JAPUIP010000755.1 GCA_027296925.1 Candidatus Poribacteria bacterium
CACCACAATTGCTCTCGCGGTGGAGTCACTCAGATGCTCGCGGCATACAAATATCGGCGCGGCACATGCGCGATTTTGTGTGAAGACGCCGGCGGCGACCGCCGGTACGTCTGCCACGATCAGCGCGACATCCTTTTGGTCATCCGGTTTCAGCCCTGCGTGGACGCCAGCGGCGCTTATCCCCGGTACCGCAGTAATTCCGCCATCAACCTGTTTCATCGAAAATCTCCGTTCGGTAAATGTTCAATTTCCTCTATGTCTTTGCGTGCTATCACTGATCCATGCGACAATTATAGCGAGTAACACAACAATTGTCAATTGACAATCGTGTTCCCTTCTGATTTTCGATTGCTAACGGATTCTGATGAGTGGTATAATGCGAGGGAATCGGACTCTATCGCCGTCATCTAAGCACGCAAGATTTCGCAACTAACTGTCAACACCATGGACCAACACAAGACATACAGACCAAGCGAAGGCTATACACGGATTATCGAACGCGGGGAGATGCGGATGGACTCTCTGGATTTTGGCATCCTGAGTCTCAGCGGCGGTGGGTCTTTCTTTGAGGACACGGCAGATAATGAAGTGGTTCTCATCGTGCTCGGCGGCAGGTGCGAGTTGCTCGTTGGGCACAACGCGAACAAAGCGCACGGCTTCATCGGTGAACGCCCAAACGTCTTCGCTGGCGAGGCGCATCGTGCGTATATTCCTTATCGGACAACCTATGAGGTTATAGCGTATGAAGGACCTGTCGAGATCGCGATTTGCAAAGCGCCCTCTTTTCTTGAAACTGCAGCGGTAATCTTGGCGCCGGGCGAAGATTTCAACGACAATGCGCACGAGTTCATCGTGAGTGAACAGCCAATTCCGTCGGTCTCTGGAGAAGCGATTGGCTTCTATCGTTTCGATCCAGCGGAAGGCGATGCGCATCAACACGTTTACAACAATGACCGTTCACTCGATCAATCTGTCTGCGTCCGCCACAATGACGTGCTCGTGCTGCCGAAAGGGTATCATGCGGAACTTGTGGAATCGAGCGCTCGGCTCTATTGCCTCTGGATGGTTTCCCGTGAAAATCTGAGTTAGCCCATAATATCAGGTGTTCGTGATGAAATTGCAAGTTCGGACGAACATAGCGGTGGGAGATACATGAGTCGAGGTAGAAGGGTTTTAGATCGGCACATTGAGGCTACTTTTTATCGAAGCCGTTGAGACTTTTTTGGCGATTTGCCTTTTCGGAACGCGGATTCACGCAGATAGACACAGATAAAAACGGAAACCTCAATTGGACCAAAATCTCACGCAACCCCGCCTGGCAGGTAACCGCGCCGGCGCCGTTTTGTCGCCATCGCTTTTGACCCATCCTGAAAATCAGCGTTTATCAGCGTCCTGACTCCTTCGAAAAGTTTCAATCAGTTCATCGATTGACTTTGATGACGACTATCGTCCGGTCATCGCGGTATTCGCTGGAAGCACTCTCGAACTGCGTGATAGCGTTGTCAAGTTCCTCGACGATCTTGGCGGGCGCTAGATGTCGGTGTTCGCGGATAACCTGGTAAAGCCGATTTTCGCCGAAGAGTTCCTCATTGTCATTCATGACTTCAGTAAACCCATCCGTATAGATGATGAGCAGATCTCCCGGCATCATCAGGATGGCTTCTTCTTCGTAGGTTCCCTCGTAAAACCACCCCAAGGGCATGCCACCGGTTTTCAGTTCGATCAGTTCGTCGCCACGTAGCAGGAAAGGGTAATTGTGCCCAGCGTTGACATAAGTAAAGATCCGTTCATTACTGTTGAGGACGCCGTAGAAGAGGGTCGCAAAATCCTCTCGTCGGCTATCCTGGTAGAGCGTCCGGTTGACCCGTCGAATCACCTCGCACATGGCATAGATGTTTTCCGCCTGTACACGCAGTACCGTGCGCACCGTCGACACCAGAAGGGCAGCCGGAATGCCCTTCCCCGAAACGTCGCCGATGGCGATGCCGAGGTTGGCGTCGGGCAATTCGATAAAATCGTAGAAGTCGCCTCCGACTTCCTCACAGGGCCGGTTCCAGGCGAAAATGTCCATGCCTTGGATCTGAGGGCGCTGGGTTGACAGGAGCTTTTTCTGAATCTCGGCAGCGATGGCGAGCTCATGCTCGATTCGTTGGATCTCAAGTTGTTCCTGGTGAAGCCTGGCCAGATGAACCGCCACCGCCGCTTGGTTGGCGACGGCCTGGAAGGTGTGGACCTCCTCCTCCGTGAAGTGGTATGGTGAATCGGTAAAAACCGAGAGCGCGCCAGTGGCCTGACCGTCTCTAAGTAGCCCCACGACGAGTTGGGAGCAGATCCCCTCGGCAATTGCCTCTTTGGAGTACTGCAGCCGGGTATCGCGACTCACGTCGAAGATTTGCGTAACCTTTCCGCTGTCAATCACTTCTCGAAAAGAACTCTTCGCAGCGATGACTGGCCCTTTTGTCAGGTATTGTGTACTCAGACCGTAGGCGGCCCTGAGTACCATTTCGCCAGTTTCCGGGGCCAGCAGCCGGATGGTGCATGCCTTTACCCGGAGTTTATAAGCTGTGAGTCGGCAGATCTCTGCCAGAAGGTTATCCAGGTCGAAGCTTGAAACCACCAGCAAATCGCTGATGGCGTCCAGCACGGATAGCTGTTCTTGAGTGTTATCCGGGTAATTTTTCTGGCTGTCAGTGGACACTGTTACTATCTCTCGTTAAGGTTATTTTGGCAACTCAGTGTAATACTCTGTAAAATAAATCCTGATACCTTGTCATTCTGAGGCGAAGCCGAAGAATCTGGATATTGAGATGCTTCGCGGAGTTTACCCAGGTCGGTCGCCTTCACGCTGGTGGATTCGAGCGAAGCGAAGGGCTCAGCATGACAGTCAAAACATAATTTACAGAGTAGTAGGAGTGACTGATTTTTCAAGAGGAAAACGGGTGTTTTTTAGGGGGAAGGCTTTGAGCATCCACGTCGGTGAAAGACCGAATTTTTGTGTCCGGGGCACCAATCAGAGATCTGCAAGGGCCATATCCACCTGTCTGACTTTATCAGCGGACGCAAGGCGCTCATACAGACAACGGGATTTTTGAAGCAAGCGTCGGGCCTGAGAAACGTCGTGACAATCTCGGTACATCAGCCCGAATTCGTAGCACACTTCCGCTTCCCCTTGCAGATTTTGGCCCGACCGATGGCGTTGAAGGCTTTGGGTAAAGTATTCAATTGCGATGTCCCATTCTTTCCGATACCGACAAATCCGCCCATAGAGCTTGCAGGTGTCTGCAACTGCAATGTTCTCTTTGGTCCTCCGCGAGATCGCCATCGCTTTGTCGCAGTAGAACTGTGCCTCCTCGATACTTGCAAGGTTGAGCAGAAATTCAGCGCGGTTAATGTAAATCACTGAAAAGAGGGGGAGATAATTGGAAGGGGATTCGTTGGGATTTTGACTTAATTTCTCCGCAATTGCCGTAGCGACTGTATAGCACAATCCAGCCGCCTCCCATTCGCCGCATTTGTTATAAGCCATCGCGAGATTCACGTAAGCAGCCGCGGTTTGCTCAGGCAAATCCAATGTTTCGTAGAGGTCAACGCTTTTTCCAAAGTAGTCACTTGCCGCCTCCCAATCCGATTGCATATCGGCGATAATGCCGAGACCATTGTAGGCGATTGCAATAATGCGAAGGTTCGCATCCGGTTCACTCATAACAATCGCCTGGCGATGGTAATTTTTCGCCAGTTCAAAGTTTCCCTGTTGAGTGGCGATATCCCCCAATCGGTTATAAATACTCGCGGATAGCCCAGCGTTACCTTCCGTCTCATATAAATTGAGGCTGTGCTGGTAATTGGCTTGCGCTCGACTCAAATCTCCCCCAAGAAATTGAAGATTAGCTAACCGCCTGAATGCCTCTGCACGGAGTTGAGAATCCTCTCCAGCCGCCGCGAAATTCAGAACCTGTTCACAGTAAACTCTCGCGTCCTCCGGTTCGCCGACACTCCGACATAACGCCGCTGCATCAAGGAGAATCGAGAGCAGTGGTCCCCGTTGGGAAAGAAATGCAAAAATCTGTGGGGTTGAGGACACCAGCGTTGCCATCCGTCTGACCTCGGCCCGCGCGTCAAACTCCCCATTTG
>JAPUIP010000756.1 GCA_027296925.1 Candidatus Poribacteria bacterium
CCCAACTCCCGCGCGAAGCCTTTGCTCATGTTGATGACCGCCGCTTTCGCTGAAGCGTAGGCAGGCCCCCCGCCGCCGCCGTAAGCGTGAACGGAAGCGATCTGGATAATACGTCCATATCGAGATTTTTTCAGATGGGGAATGGCGAGTTTCGTTGCGACAAAGACGCCGCGTAAGTTGATGCCAACGACCCTGTCCCAATCGGCAATCGTGATCTCCTGGCTGTCGCCGGGAATGTAGATGCCGGCGTTGTTGACAAGGATATCCAGCCCACCGAAGCGTTCGACCGTCTGCTGGATGAGTTGTTCGACCTGTGACTCATCTGCCATATCCGTTTGGATGAAGATGCCCTGCGCGCCAAGTTTCTCAACTTCCTCAACGGTTGGCGTCTTCACATCCTGTTCGTGGTACTTGCCGCGGCGTGGCGCTTCCTGAATGTCAGCGACAGCGACCCTCGCTCCCTCGCGCGCAAATTCAATGGCAATGCCTCTGCCGATTCCTGAACTACCGCCGGTCACAATGGCGATCCGATCCTTTAATACCATCGAAGACCTCCCTCCAGATATTTACGTGATGCGTAGGATTTCAAAAACCGTGTTGGTCAACCTGATAGTTTACACCGGCGTAACGGGCGATGCCGGATCAACCTCCTCTCACCTCGAAGCTCGGTACAGGCAGCCGAGGGCAACCCTCTCTGTATCTCCCCCTTGCCAAGGGGGAGATACAGAGAGGGTTGGCAAATCGTGAAAGAAATGTAATACCATCTTCTTGACCATAACAGGAATGAACTCATCTGCTAATTACCATCTGTTTCGTCATTTCCGTGTTATTTTTGGACATGGCGAGAACAGCCGCATGATTGCAATCAATTATAGCAAAATCCCCCGGGCCGAACAACAGAAATCAGCGATTTCGCGCTTGCATGGTTGCGTCGTCTCTGGTATAATCAGAGCAAATCGAAGCGAGGAGACCTGTGATTTGTGAGTTATCCAGAACTGGACCGGACGCAGTTAAAGATTCTACCGTTAGCCAAACGCGCCCATAAAATGACCGTTGCGGATATCTATCCGTTGGATGCAAAGACGCCGCCGTATGAAAATGAAAATTTGCGGATTGTTGCGAATCGAATGATTCGCGCCCATGGAGCGGGGAAACAGGTCATTTGGTTGATGGGCGCACACGTTCTGCGACGAGGGAATTCACGCTATATCATCGACCTGATGGAACGTGGCGTCCTCACCCATGTGGCGACAAACGGCGCAGGCGCCATTCACGATTTTGAGCTTGCCCTTATCGGTGCAACGCTAGAAGACGTGGAACGGTATATCCGGGATGGAAAATTTGGAAACTGGGAGGAGACCGGACGCTACATCAACGAAGCAATCATCCGGGGATATGACGATGGACTCGGTTACGGCGAAGCCATTGGCAGGCTCATCCAAGAGGAAGAATCTGGCATCAGATTTGCTTTTCAGGAGATTAGCGTGTTTGCGGCGGCCTATCGGCTGGGCGTTCCGATAACCGTCCATAAGGGCATCGGCTACGACATCATTGATCAACATCCATCCGCGGATTATGCGGCGATGGGCCACACAACCGGAAAAGATTTCCTGCGCTTTGCCCACAGCGTGTCACAATTGGAAAACGGCGTGTTTCTGAACCTAGGGTCTGCTGTGATGGGCCCGGAGGTCTATCTCAAGAGTCTCTCGATGGCGCGGAATATCGCGGCTCAACGGGGTGAGCCGATTCGCCATTTTACCACCGCCAACTTTGATCTCATCGACTTCCCTGATTTTCGGGAGGAAGGAAAGCCAACAGAAGCGCACTACTACCATCGCCCCAAAAAGACAATCCTCGTTCGCACCGTAACAGACGGTGGCGAAAGCTATCATATCCCTGGGGATTTTGATCGCACGGTTCCGAAACTGTACCGCCTCATCACCTCGGACAATGCCTAAGATTTGTGGCGATCAGAAGCTGAATTCAGTAGACGAGGGAAAGCAAATGCTTAATCAGGACAGAGGGTCAGACGATTCCATAAATTCGGAAGTTAGACAGGAACAGCAGACGGCAAAAGGGACTGTGCTTGTCGTTGATGATATTAGACTCATGCGTCTATCTATCAGCCGGGTATTGAAAGATGCCGGATATACAGTCTTAGGCGCCGAAACTGCCGCTCGAGCCTTTAGAGTTATACAGAATGAGGATGTTGATCTGCTTATCGCCGACATCAAGATGCCTAAGGTGAGTGGGTTGGAACTGGTGCAAAAAATTCGCGCCGATGCCAAGAACGCTGACTTGCCGGTACTGATGTGTACGAGCTCGAAACGGAAGGAAGACCTGCTAAGCGCGGTCCGATTAGGGGTCCAGGGATTTTTGATTAAGCCGATTTCACCTGTAGAACTACTAGAACAGTTGGATAAAATTCGCCACGGCCCAACACGAAGACAGGTCGGCAAAAAACAGGATGACGTGGTACAGTCCGAAGCCGATGAAATCCATGACGTGGAGAGTTCCGAGGCCAATGAGATCACGGATATCTAATTCGCTTCGAACCGTAGGCCGGTGTTCGAGATGAGCGCCATCATTTAGGGGCCACTCAATGAAAGACATTGCTTTCGCAGATCTTCCCGGTATCGATACAGATAGTTCCTCAGCAGAATTCACGGATTTGTCGTCAGAGGAGACTGATGCTGCCATTTCGGAAGGTATTATCACATTTGCGACTGATGAACTATTGATAACGTTCATAAATCCCAGTGCCGAGAGGATCTTTGGGTATTCAGAATCGGAAATGCTTGGCCAGCCGATCACGTTTCTTCTGGGACAGGCTTACGACGTGCTATATGAGTCCGCATCTTCGGATATTGATGCAGTCATGCCGGCATTGCTTGCCGGTGCTTCCCAAGAGATGGTTGGGCAACGTGCGGATGATTCGATTTTCCCTATGGAAGTGATGATGGCGAAAGTCGAACGCGGCAAAGAGTCATTCTATATCGGCACGTTCCGGGACATCACCGAATGGAAGCGTGTGGAGCAGGCGTTGCGGGAGAGTGAGGAACGAACCCGGCTAATAATCAAGAATGCGCACGACGCCGTGATTACGATGGATGCCGGCGGCGTCATCACAGGTTGGAATGACCAGGCAGAGACCACTTTCGGCTGGTCCCGCCAAGAGGTGGTCGGTCGGCTTCTCTCTACCACGATTATTCCGTGCCAATACCAGGAAGCGCACGAGACTGGCCTGGCACACTTTTTGTCGACGGGTGAGGGGCCGATGTTGAACCGGCGAATCGAGACCACCGCGCTCCACCGAGACGGTCATGAGTTCCCCGTAGAACTGACAATCTCGCCAATGCGGTCGGGAGGCATGTTCATCTTCAGCGCATTCGTGCGCGATATCACCGAACGCAGGCGAGCAGAAGCCGAATTGCAGAAGGCGATAGACGCCGCCGAAGCTGCTAACCGCTCCAAGGGCGAATTCCTGGCGACCATGAGCCACGAGATTCGTACGCCGATGAACGGTATCATTGGAATGAGTGGGCTGCTACTTGACGCAAATCTCACCAGCGAACAGCAAGAGTATGCCGAGACTATCCGCAGTTCGGCAGATGCACTGCTGACACTCATCAACGACATCCTCGACTTTTCAAAGATTGAAGCCGGGAAAATCGAACTGGATATCATTGACTTTGACCTGCACGCAGCCATCGATGAAGCCCTTGACCTGATTGCGCCACAGTCCGACAAAAAGGGGCTTGAACTGGCTTATATGATACATCACAGCGTTCCTGCATTATTGCGTGGCGCTCCAGAGCGGCTACGTCAAATCATTCTCAATCTACTCAGTAATGCCGTGAAGTTCACCGCTAAAGGTGAGGTTGTTCTCCGGGTCACGCTTGATGACGAAACCGAGACTCAGGTCACCGTCCGCTTTGAGGTTTCCGACACCGGTGTTGGTATCCCCAATGGCGGCGTAGATCGACTCTTCAAGTCCTTCTCCCAGGTGGACGCTTCCACCACTCGCAAGTTCGGGGGAACGGGGCTGGGCCTGGCGATCGCCAAGCAACTCTGCGAGTTGATGGGCGGTGAGATTGGTGTGGAAAGCGAAGATGGTAAAGGATCTGTATTTTGGTGTACCGCCGTCCTGGAGAAGCAGCCCGGCGCACCACACGCGGTTCTGGTGCCACCTGACGAGATACAGGACCGGCATGTGCTGATTGTGGACGACAACACAACCTCTCGGCAGATACTCATCGATCAATTGGCGGTCCACGGCGGCATCTGCGACGAAGCCGCCGACGGCGCCGAGGCCCTCGAAAAGTTGCGAGCAGCCGCAGCAGCAGACGATCCATTCGATTTGGCATTGCTGGGTTTCCAGATGCCTGACATGGACGGCGAGGCATTAGCACAGGAAATCAAAGCAAGCGATTTATTGCGAGAACTGCCGCTCATTCTATTAACCTCGATTGGACAGCGGGGCGATGCCGATCGGATCAAAGACGCTGGGTTTTCCGGCTATCTGACAAAACCGATCAAGCCGTCACGCCTTTTCGACTGCATTACGACGGTGCTAAGCGGTAATCAGCAAAAAGAGGAAATCGGTAAGGTGCCGCTCGCTGTGCCGGGCACCTTGACTGAATCGCAGCGGATGCATGTTGATATCCTTCTGGTCGAGGATAATCCGGTCAACCAAAGAGTCGCTGCACGCATTTTGCAAAAGGCGGGTTATCAATCTTGTGACGTCGCATCCGATGGGCTTGAAGCGATGGATGCCCTATCGAACTTCTCCTACGATCTCATTCTGATGGATTGCCAAATGCCCGAAATGGACGGCTTCGAGGCGACAGCAGCTATCCGCTCGCGTGAAAAAAAACGAGGTACGCACGTTCCAATCATCGCGATGACTGCCAATGCGATGCTCGGTGACCGTGAACGATGTTTGAACGCAGGGATGGATGACTACATCAGCAAGCCCGTCAAGCCGGACGATCTGGTTGCTATCGTAGAAAAGTGGGTCAGTCGCAAATCCGATTCCGGTGATGCAGAACGTCAGGATGCAATTGCTTCTCAACCATCTCTGAATTCATCCGCAGTGGACCTCACTGACGTGCTCGGTATCGCCGGTGATGACCAGGAGTTTCTTGCGGAATTGGCCGAAGAATTTCTGGCAATTGTCCCGGACCTGATTGCATCGCTCAAGACCACAATTGAGCAAGCGGATTCCAAAACTGCACAACGTGCGGCTCACAGCATCAAAGGGTGTGCGGCCACGTTTGGTGCGGAATCGTTCCGTCAGATCGCTTTCCGTATAGAACAACTCACATTGCAAGAGGAATTGACGATGGCATCCGAGCTATTGGCAGAGCTCGATCAGGAATGGGTTCGGGTCAAGCAAGACCTGCGGCGGATGCTCCCCGTCAGTTAAAATTGCGTATCTATTCGCGTTATTCGCGGAGAATGTAAGAAAAAACCAAGGAGGAAAAATTATGGCAACAGAAACTTCACAGAGTACTGAGCAGCATCGGGAGATCGCCGCGGAACATGGCCCTGTGCCGACGGCAATCGTAACCGTCAGCGACACGCGCACACCGGAGACGGATAAGAATGCGGTCTTTTTGCGCGAACAGTTGGCGGCGGGTGGGCATGAAGTTGTGGCGTATCACCTCATCAAAGACGAACCGGATCAGGTAAGCGCTGTGCTCGACGAACTCGCCGCGGGGGAGGCGCGCGTAATTCTGTTCAATGGCGGCACGGGGATTGCGCCGCGTGATACAACCTTTGATGTCTTAAGTCGCAAACTTGAAAAGACCCTGCCCGGCTTTGGGGAACTCTTTCGCATGTTGAGCTACGATCAGGTCGGCGCAGCAGCGATACTCTCACGCGCCACAGCCGGCGTGTACCGTGGGAAAATCGTGATCTCGATTCCCGGATCAACGGCTGCGGTGCAGTTAGCGTGGGAAAAACTGATCGGACCGGAGCTTCAACACCTCGCATGGGAAGTTGGCCGATAGAAGCCGATGAAGGCAAAAAATGAGACGTGTACTTGCCGGCGTCATCTTTTGTCACCTCTTATTGTGCGCGACAACTGACGCCGTCCAACTCGCCGCGGTCCGAGTGGGCATGGGAAGCCCTTACTTGCTCCGGTATAGTCCTGATGGAAAATGGCTCGCCGCGAGCACACCGGAAGGGATTGAATTATATAACGCCTTCAGCCATAAACGGGTTGGTGTCATCCTACAAGGAACGGAAGCGAAGACGCTGAACTTCAGCCCGGATAGCGCGTTGATGGCAATTGTCCTCCCCGACAACACGGTTCAGATCTGGTCAACGGAAACCCAGCAACCACTTGGTAGCGTGCCTCCTCCGGAGCGTGAAGTTGTCGCGGTCTGGTTTGCGTCGAAAGCCGGAGAAACGTCTCCCCTCCTTTACGTCGGTCTAAATGACGGCTCTGTACTCCGCTGGCGTGCTGATGACTTGCAACCGTTGAAGCCAATTGGTGGGAGCCACAGCAATGTGCGGATGATCGAATTTAGCCCCTCTGGTCAACACTTCGTCGCGCTTTACAACGATAACACAATCAGTTTTTGGCATTTCACGATTCGCCGGCAACTCTGGATGAAGCGGTTGGATCGTCTCGATGTGGTCTTCATCTGGTTCAGTCCATCAGGCGAGCAACTGGCAATCTCACTGAATGACAGCACGATAGAGATTTGGGATGCGGCCACTGGGGAATCGCAGACGCGGCTGGTTGGTCATTCCGATTGGGTCACAGCTTTCGCATTTAATGCGACAGGCGACACAGGCGTTTCCGGCTCGCCTGACCAGACCCTGCGCGTTTGGGACATCACGAGTGGACGCGAACTCTCGGTTTTTGAGAATCATACGCCACCGATTGCTGTCCTTGCTTATCGTCCGGATGGAAAACAGTTTGCGTCGGGAACATCGGCACCCAATCTGGGTTTCTGGGAGGAGACGCAGACACCAACTTTCGTCAGCCACGAACCGAACACTTCCAGGGGAAGAAAGTCGATTGGCGAATCAGCGAATCCCCGAATCAAAGAAAAGCCGGTCCCAGCGCGGAGCGCCATGTCGAATCGTGAACGCCCCATCCGTAACCGGAAGAAGCCAACCATCGTTGCGCATCCGTCGCCGCCCTACACTATTCCTGTGGGCGAATCCCTGAAGATTGAAATCCGTACCGATTCTCCCAGCAGTGAAGCCCTCACCGTGCGTCACGACCGCCTCCCAGATCACGCCGTTTTCGACTCAGCCAGAAGCCTGTTTCTGTGGACGCCGGACGCAAATCAGGTTGGGGAGACAGAAGTCGTATTTACTGTCAGTGCACCCGATGGTGGAACCGCGTCACTGACGCTTTCAATCGACGTGCAATCTGTCAATGTGCCGCCGCGCATTGTTCGAATCGGATCGCTTGACATCACAGGGGATGAAGTCCCAACGTTTGAAGTCCAGGAGGGGCAATCCCTCGACCTATCCATTGAGGCGCAAGATGCAAATGGGGATGTCCTCACCTATACGGCAATCGGATTGCCCGAAAATGCCGAACTCCACCAGAGGCGTATCCACTGGACTCCGGGTTTGAACACCGTATCGGCTGAAGCGGCTCAGGCAGAATTTGTCGTTGACCTGTGGGCCAGCGACGGCGCCTTGAAGGCTGCGCTTCCCATCCACATTATTGTGCATCACATCGATCCCACCGTCTCCGTTCAGGTCATCCCCGCAAAATCGCAGCTTATCGCCGACGGTCAGTCCACCACCGATGTCACCGTTTTCCTCACCGATTCGTCCAACAATCCTGTCCTTGATGAGCTTGTCCACTTATCCACAAACGTGGGAGAGATTGATTCTCCAGCCCGTGCGCTCAAAGACGGGACATACCAGAGCGTTTACACGGCAGGCACCACGCCGGGAACAGCCATGCTACGGGCAAAGACCTCCAGCGGCGTAATCGGCGAAACGCAAATTGTCCTCGAACTTGCCTCCCAAATTGCCGATGGCGATTCGGGCAAGCCGAGTCTCGACGACATGATTCTGATACCGGCGGGAGAATTTGAAATGAGGGTTGATGCATCACCGCTTGACAAACGCCCGACTGGCACAACATATGTCGAGGCATTTTACATCGACCGGTTTGAGGTGACCAATGCGGAGTACGCACATTTCCTTACCGCAGTGGGCGCCACCGTTGATACCGCCGGACACGCGATGATTGAGCTCGATCTGTCGCATGTCCACATTCGTGTCTCCGCGGACGGTTATCAGCCGAATCCCGGCTATGAATCGCATCCGGTGGTTAGGGTCAATTGGTACGGCGCCAAGACCTATGCCCGTTGGGCAGGCAAGCGTCTGCTAACCGGGCGGGAGTGGGAGTGGGCGGCGCGCGGTGGGGATGGACGGATTTACCCGTGGGGCAGTGAGTCGCCATTGCCAAACCTGTTGAACTACAAGCGGGCGCATGATGGGCCCGTTTCCGTCGGCAGTCATCCGCAAGGCGTCAGTCCATTCGGTGTCCATGACATGGCAGGAAACGTCGCGGAATGGGTGATGGATGGCCGCGATGCCAGTTCGGCGAGCAAGGTTGTGCGGGGCGGGGCATGGACGAGTTTGCATCCGATGAGCGTCCGTTCGACCGAGCGGTTTATGCTTTCGCCGGATCAGATGACATCGTGGATTGGATTTCGTTGCGGTGCAGACGCAAGATAAAATGGAAAACGTAAACCGAAGCTTCTCGCAAATTGAGCCCCCAAAATATGAGGAACGACCATCGCCGTAAAGTTAACGTAGAAGACTTCCGAACTCGTGTGAAATATGAAAGTGAGAAAGTGGGAAAGTGGGAAAACGAGCAGGGGAGAAAATGTCGGTGTGTCGGTGTTTTCATCTCCCCTGCCCCTCAAAGTTCACCTCGAAGCTCGGCACAGGCGGGACAAGCTTCCTGCGCTCACCTTCAGGAGTTGAGCAACTCTCCTTAACTTTACCAGAATGGAGGAACGACAATGACACAAAACGAAATACCGACAAGCGGCATACAGGTTATCGTCAGACCGGACAGTAGCGTTGGAACTGGCGCTTTTGAGATTCGATCGCCGGCCCCCGGCGAAGTGCTTGTCGAAACCGTGCGAACACTGATCAGCGCCGGAACGGAACTCGGCACGCAAGAACAGCAGCGGACACACGACTTCACCCCCGGTTATTCAAACGCCGGACGCATTATCGCGGTTGGCGAAGGGGTTGAAGGCTACACCGTCGGCGATCGCGTGCTGTCGCTGGGGCGTCATGCCAGTCACGTTACGGTTTCTGCTGCGCCCCAATCGCTGGCAAAACTGCCCGATAGCGTTTCATTCGACGAAGGCACCTTTGGCGTGCTCGGAAGTGTCTCGATGCACGGCGTCCGCAAAGCGCGGATTGAACTTGGTGAGTTCGCAGCAATCACGGGGATGGGGCTCGTGGGTCAACTGGCGTTACAACTGAGTGCCCACACCGGCTGTGAATTGCTGATCGCCATCGATCTGAGCAATCAGCGGCTGGAGATTGCAAAGGCGTCAGGCGCCACTCATGTGCTCAATCCGAGCCGCTGCGATTTACGAGTTGAGGTCGAAGCGATTACCGGCGGGCGTGGATTGGACGTGCTCATCGAGGCGTCCGGCTATCCTGAACTTCTCCCGATTGCGTTTGATATGGCGCGGATTGGTGGACGCATCATGGCGTTGGGGTCGATCTGGCATCGCAAGGTCGAGGTCGATTTCATGGACTTTCACCTGAAGGAACTCACCCTTGTTGGGTGTCACCAGCCGAAATGTCCAACCGTTGCGACGCCTGCCTTTCCCTGGACACAGCAGTACAACCGTCGTCAGATCTTGAAAATGATCGAACGCGGCGAACTGGATGTGAGTCGTTTAATCACTCACCGCTTGCCCTATACCGAAGCGGAGGAAGCGTATCGGCTGTTACGCGATGAGCGAGATAAATCACTCGGAGCCGTGCTGACGTGGTAGGGATGAAAGCTGTCACGAAAATTGCATATCGCATCTTGCCATGCGAAGCGCAATTTTCTATAAACTCAGGAGGAATAAAACTTGAGGAAGCACCTTCGAGCACTGGTCTTACTGATAGTGATCTTCGGTTATCTGGGATGTGCCCAGGACAAAACACAAGTCGGCTGGCGCCCCGTCGAATCAGGAACGGAGGCGCATTTATACGGCCTCCACTTCGCTGACGCCAAAAACGGTTGGGTCGGCGGCGAGAACGGTTTGGTCCTCGCCACAAAAGACGGTGGCGTGAAATGGCAGATACAATCCTCGGAAAAAGCCGTTTCTAAGAATGCACTGAACAAGATCCATTTTTCCACCCTGAACCACGGCTGGACGGTCAGTATTTTGGGTCAGATTTACTATACCGCAAGCGGCGGAAAATCGTGGACGCAGCAAGATAGTCAAACACAGAACGGATTGCTTGATGTCTATTTCGTGGATGCAGCGAAAGGCTGGGCGGTTGGCGGAAGTGGCGTCATTCTCCACACAAATAACGGCGGCGGTGGCTGGAGTCGCCAAGAGGCTTCGGCAAATGAACATCTGTGGGGAGTTCATTTCGTTGACGCGATGCACGGTTGGATTGCTGGGGCGGAGGGGAAAATCCTACATACCCAAAATGGCGGCAGATACTGGCGAGCACAGGAGAGCAACACGGATGGGACGTTACTGGGCATCCATTTCGCTGATGTACAAAACGGTTGGGCGGTTGGGACGAACGGGTTAATCTTGCATACGACCGACGGCGGCGAAAACTGGGTGCGGCAGAAAAGTAACACGCCGAAGACCTTGCGCGGCGTTGCCTTCCGTGACGCCGGGGAGGGTTGGGCGATTGGCGAGGATGGACTTATCCTGCACACCGTTGACGGTGGAGGGACATGGACAGCGCAACCCAGCGGATCCGAACAGCACCTTTTGGACATCTATCTCTATAAAGAGCAAGGTTGGATTGTTGGCGCCAGAGGCACAATTCTACGTCTCGGTTAGCGTCATCAGACAACGATGGTAAAGCATTGAAACTGGGAATGTGGCGCGTGGTCAAGGACGGAGTCTGCCCAATTTGGTGCAATTGCCACATCTCAAACCTGACTAAATGGTGCTCACAATCTCGTCGACACTGTAGCCGGCGTGATTCAGGCTAAGTTGTCATAGCGCTCGGCGTTTACGGCATGGAAGTTGCTCCTACCGTTACGTTCAATTTGAGGGATTGGTGTGAAGAAACGCAACAATCGTAGCGAATCCGATTTCGCGTGGCGAAACAGTGACGTTGCAGATTGATATGGTTTCAGCTTCTGAAGCGCCCGCTGAAACTCCCGTCGAATAACATCATTTTCAATTTGAAAGGGTATACGCTATGTATTGGAAGCGATTGGGCGGCTTAATCCTGATTCTCTGTGTGTTCATGTTTTTGGGGTGTTCAGACGACGACACGAGTGACAGGATGGTGGAGCCGGCTGAATCAGCGGCCGAGGCAAATGAAGACGGGTTGCCACCACTTGCACCTGGGTTTACGCTACTGGACACGGAACTTGAGGAGGTCAGCCTCGCCGATTATCAGAACCAGGTTGTCCTTTTAGATTTTTGGGCGACATGGTGCAAGCCGTGCGAAGATGAGATTCCGCTGTTCATCGAACTCTACGAGGAGTATCGCGAGCAGGGGTTTGAGATGATTGGCATTTCTTTAGATGAAGCGGGGCTGGAAGTGGTCGAGCCCTTCATTGAGCGGCTTGGCGTCAACTACACCATTTTGCTCGCCGTTCCCGGAATCGTACAGAAATACAATGTCCCTGGAATACCTTCTGCGTTCCTCATCAATCGTGAGGGGCGGATCGTGAAGGTGTTTAATGGCGCACAGGAAAAAAAGGAAACCTATGAAAGCGAGTTGAAGAAATTGCTATGAGGAATGAACCAATTGGTAAAGTGTTCGCACTGATGCTCTTGGGAGTGATGCTGATTGTGTGGTCCGGTTGTGGAGACAGTGATGAGCCGCTCGTGAAAGCAGAGACGCCATCCGAGCCAGAAGAATTAACCTCGGACACCCCAATCCCCGTTACTCTGACCGGTAGCTTGAAGGGAGAGGTGGAGAAAATCGTGGGCGTACAGTTCAACATCCGGCTTCTGCAAGACGGCACAGTGGTCTCCAGTGTGGAAGCCGATGCGGATGGGAATTACCGGATCGATAACATTGCCCCGGGCGTCTATACCGTTCAAATGACGGCGAGAGGTTATGAAGCTGTCGAACAGACTGTGCAGATTCACGCAGATGATGTTGCGTTGCTCGATAGGGTGGCGCTGAAGGCATTAGAAATCCCCGTTCCTCACATCCAGGGGCGCCTGCTAAATCAAGCGACGAAGCAACCCCTCGACAGGGCTCGCCTTCAACTCCTTGATGAGACTGGCAATGTCCGCGAAGTCCTGACAAACGAAACGGGTGCTTTCGAATTTGAAAATGTACCCGCAGAACAGCAACTCACTCTCATCATCGATACGGATGGGTTTGAGCGGCAAGAACTTCCCATCCCTCCGATTCCAGCCGGCGAAATTGCAACAGTGGACGTCGAGTTGGTCCGCCTGCCCAGGTTTCGAGGACTCCTCTCGGATCACATCACCAAGCAACCCCTTGCAGGATTCCTCCTTCAGCTCATTGACGAAGCGGGCAATGTTCACGAAGCGACGACAAGGGGAACCGGTCTCTTTGCATTTGAGGGACTTCCTGCTGGGCAGCGGTTCACCCTCCTCATCAATCACGAGAAGTACGAGAAACAGGAACTCCTCATCGACCCCATTCCAGCGGGCGAAGTTGCAATCACTGAAGTTGAACTGGTTCCGCTCGATCGAGATCAACTTCCGGTTGGCGAAGGGCTGGAAGTCGGTACAAAAGCCCCGGATTTCCGTTTGCCCGACGGGGATGGTAAAATTCATGCGCTCGCTGATTACGCCGGACAAAACAAGGTAGTGCTGGTCTTTGATCGCGGGAACTGGTGACCGTTCTGTGTTCAACAACTCGGCGAGTTGCAGAAAATTTACGGAGCGATTCAAGCGGAGGGTGCGGAACTGATCGCGATCAGTTCGGATACACAGGCGCAGGTGAAACGGACGACTGAGCGGATTAAAGCGGACTTTCCTGTGCTTTCTGATGCAGAGCGAAAGACCATTTCCGCCTATAATGCGACGGATGCTTTCAATCGGAACATCGCGCGACCACAGTACCATATCATCGATGAGAACGGGATTGTTCAATGGAAATTTGTCGATGTACGGCTGGCGGGTCGCTTAGATCCAGCGAAGATTCTCGAAGCATTGAAGGCATTATAGGGTACGACGTGCCATGCCCAACCTGGCCAAACCGTTGGAGGTGACGATGAAAAATACGCGAATCCATAGCATTTCTCGGTTTATGTGTTTGGGAATTGTACTCCTTGTGTTGTCTGACTGTGGAGGCAGCGACAATCCCATCGTGGTAGAAAACACCCCAGCCGGCGATCCGGTCACCGTTATACCGGATGATCCAATTCCCGTGCTTCCAAATGGGCCGCCTGAACGGACAGGTCGAAAAAATTGAAGCCACGCAGATCAACGTTCGCGTTTTGCAAGACGGCAAAGTAATCGCTTCCGTAGCAGCCGATGCCGACGGAAATTACCAGATTGATGGCGTTGCGCCTGGAACATACACGATCGAAATTGCGGCGAAAGGTTATGAGACGGTCAGTCTGACGGCGTGGGTAATCGCCGATCAAAGCACGCCGCTCGACAGAGTCGCACTTCAGGCGTTAGCGGTGCCGGTTGCACATCTCCGAGGATTCTTGGCGGATAGAGTGACGAAGCAACCGCTCGAAAATGTCCGGGTGCAACTCATTGACGACGCCGGCAATGTCCGCGAAGTGCTGACAAAGGCGACTGGTAGCTTTGAGTTCGAGAACCTTCAACCGGATCAGCGGTTTACCCTGGCGATTGAGCACGACGGATACGAAAAGCAAGAGATTGCCATTGAGCCCATCCCAGCGACAGAAACCGCGAAGCTCACGCGTGAACTGGTACCCATTCAACAAATGGAGCAACTCCCTATCGGCGATGGCTTGCCGGTTGGCGCAAAAGCCCCGGATTTCAGTCTGCCCGACGGAGATGGGCAGCTCTATTCCCTGGCGGACTACATCGGGCAAAAACGGGTTGTGCTCGTTTTTTATCGAGGAAGCTGGTGACCGCATTGCATCGAGCAACTCGGCGAGTTGCAGAAACATTATCAAGCCATTCAAGCAGAGGATGCGGAAGTCATTGCAATGAGCTCAGACGATTTGGCGGATACGAGACGGGCCGTCGACAGAGCCAAACGGCGCTTCGGTGCGGACATACGTTTTCCCGTGCTTTCCGATGCCGAGAGACTCACCATCGCCGCATACAACGCGACCGATCCCTTCAATGCCCAACTCGCACGCCCAATTACCTATATCATTGATGAGCGTGGCGTCATCCGCTGGAAGTTCCTCGATATTCGCGTTGGCGATCGGATACCGTCTGCCGAAATCATCAATGAATTGGAGCAATTGTAGGAATTCTCCACCTTTCACAGTTGAAAAATAATCCAATGGCATACACACTGTCTCCCATTGAGCAATCAGAATCAGATCCAATTGTGGCGCAAATCCGCGCCGATTGTGCGCAGGTTTCGTCGGCAGAAACAACCGCGCCTCGACCATTGAGTCGGCGGCGGTTTTTAAGTCAGGTGTCGAAGGGCGTGATTGGCGCGGGACTTGCTCTAGGGAGTCTGGGCGCGGGGACAGACACTGCCTTTGCGCAACTGGATACGCCATTCGGTACTCTTGAAGGTGAATTGCAAAATCGGCTGGTGCCTGTGGTTGAAGCCATGAGCGAAAAGGTGTGGGAGGGCGATGCGCTCAACGAGCAGATCGTCGGCGAGATGATCGACCGCGCGATGATGAAGCTGACCGGGCTCGACTCCGCGAAAGAGGCGTGGAAGGATTTTGTCCTGCCGAACGACATCGTTGGGATTAAGATCAACCCCCTCGCCGGAAAGCAGTTGAGCACTCACCGGGTGATCGTCGATAAAATTATCGATGGGTTGTACGGCGTGGGCGTCCTGAAAAATCAGATTATTATCTGGGATCGATTTGAAGCGCATCTCATCAGCGCGGGCTACAAAATCAATCAAAGCGATCAAGGGGTGCGCTGCTTCGCTTCCGACAGTCAGGGCGTTGGCTACGACGATGAGGTTCACTACGAAACTGAAAAGGATGTCGAAATTCGGCGTGAGTACGATAGTATCAGGTGCCGGTATACGAAGATTCTCACGCAAGAGGCGACTGTAATCATTAACGTGCCCGTGCTGAAACACCACGCGATCACCGGCGTGAGCGGCTGTCTGAAAAACCTCGCCTTCGGCAGTGTTGATAACACCCGTCGGTTCCACTCGACCCCCCTGAATTGTAACCCCGCTATCGGCGATATTTTCGCACACTCGGTTATCAAAGATAAACTGGTATTGAACATCGTTGATGGTCTACTCGCTGCATTTGAAGGCGGTCCCACGTATGACCCGGAGGGGACGTGGCACTATGGCGGCATCCTCGTGAGTCCGGATGCCGTTGCACTGGATCAGATCGCACTTCAGACGATTGATGAGAAACGGAAG
The DNA here is from genome assembly GCA_027296925.1 of Candidatus Poribacteria bacterium. Classification (GTDB taxonomy): domain Bacteria; phylum Poribacteria; class WGA-4E; order WGA-4E; family PCPOR2b; genus JAPUIP01. Next base: position 15,694 of record JAPUIP010000756.1, read on the forward strand.
GAACTTAAGCTAGCATCGATTTCTCGCTTGGCGAAATATATCCGTTCCGCATGGCGACTGGGGCTCGGCACAAACGACCTCGACGAGGTGGACTATCAAGAGGTCAAAGTGTAATAAGGGACATACGAAAATTGGGAAAATGGCTTCAGGTTTCCCACAACAGGAGGTCAACATCGTGAAGAGATTTTGTCTGGGCTGTATGGTTTTGAGCATACTTTTGGCATCGATGAGTTTGTCGGGCTGCGTCACCGCCTTCACATCGAGCGGACAGCTTCAGTTCGGATTGTCGGCATCGGCAAATGAAACGGATGAAGTGCTTGCCGACTTTGAAGCGAGTGAAGAGAGCGCGGTTGCGGGTGACCTCACCAAAAAGTCGGGCAGCAGTTGCGCCGGCGGTGTCTGCACCATCTATTAATTCAGCGGCTGGGTATCGCGAGAAGCACTTCTCCTCACACCGAATACCCAATATATGTTACATAATCGTTGGGGCACGGTTTACTGCAAATCTTCTTCGCAGACCGTGCCCCTATTTCTTGCACAAGGAGAAATTGAATTGCAAAGACGACTTCATCGACGACAATTCCGGCCAACCCTGTGGTTCTGTATCGTTGGCTCTTTGTTGCTCAATGCGCCCATCATATCCGCGCAAATCCAACGTCAATTTGGTCAGGAATTGCTTCAACAAGAGACGGCAGAACCGGATGCCTTTGAATCGGAGCTCACGATCGATTATCAGGCGAGTAACACCTTTAATGACCATGTTGAATTTGGGTTGAGCATTGACCCGAACACAAG
>JAPUIP010000757.1 GCA_027296925.1 Candidatus Poribacteria bacterium
CGAAGTGTGTGCGTATCCGTCAATTGCTTTGTGAATCTCCGTTGGATGCTACGCCCTACACTGTTGCTGATATCGAAACGATGCTTGATGAACTGCTGGCAAAGTATCCCGAAACGGACGAGCAACGACTCGAATGGATAGAGAAGCGGATTAGGGAACGAGAGTCGCAACGGACAAGCGCGCAACCCGAAAACACTATCAAACCGGAACGGGAAACGGTGAGCTATCATCAGCAGGGGTATAATACGCCGCAAGGCTATGTTGATGCGTACTGCAAGAAGCAAGCGCATCGACGAAAGCTCTCCGGCGTGGAGGTCACGCGGCTATTCCGAGAGAGCGAGGGGCAAGTTTGTCCAGATGAGATTGAGCGAATCCATGCGTGTGAGCATCAGAACTTTTTGTGGGAACAAAAGAATGAGCGATGGGAGGCAGTGGTGTGAAACTCAGAGAACTTAACGCTTAACTAATACCAGTCCGTGCCATTCGCCTATCAATCGGCGGGCGCGGTACCGATCGGGATTCATATGATTTTTGAGGTGCTGTCGCTTCATCAGGGCCTCCCGTTCGATGAAGCGACGAGGCAGTTCGAGGAGATCGCCAAGGATTACGACGGTCCACTGGGATTCGATCAGCGTCCTCTTCTTGAAGCGGAGCTGCGCCCCATGCTATATCTGTCTCAATTCCATCTTTTTATTTTTTTAAAACTGTCCGCCCCTGAAGGATGGGAGGGCAGACCTCACGCACTCCTATGAGTTCTTTTAACCCTGTTCAACATACCAACTCCGCCGAAATCATGTACACCAGACGTTTCGATGAGGAGCTTATTATTTCGATGAGGAGCTTATTCTATGGAAACAATCAACGCGTTTGACCACTATTCCGTACAAATCTACGGAGGCACAACAGGCAGGCTTGCTTTACTATTATGCTACAAGGCAGATGCAGTCGTGGGGCGAATCGAGTTCTATCCAGACGGTGCCGATTTACCGCTGGATTATCTGTGGCATCCCACGCCCTCGGCAGTGTATGTCGTTCTTCACATGCCGATAGGCCGATTTGAGGCAGTTATGTCAACGGTACGCAACGAGAAGCCGCTTCACCTCTACATAAATGTTGATTCAGGCAGTGGTGAATTCACGCAAGGGACGGGGTATCTGGCAACAACGGAGCAAGAGCCAGTTGGTGAAGAGGAGAGGGCACCGCGCTCCCCGCTGATGGATCATCTCGTATTTTGGGGAACGGCGGCTGCAGAATATCTCGTCCCCCAGAACGATTGGGCGGCTGATTTTAGATCGAACATCAGCATAATTTATCTGGACGACGCTGAGACCGCGTTCTTCGGCGACACTGACTTCACTGTTGCAACCTGGGTGAAACCGACGGACGTTTCGGCGTATAACATCCAATGCCCTTATTCTCAGTGGAACTGGAATGGGATTGAAAGGAAATTCTACTTCATGAATGACGACACTGAGAATAACGTCAGTTTCGCCGTCTTTAAGCAAGGCGTCGGCTCAGGAATAATAAAGACGCAGAATAACCTGGGAAAAATGCAAAATAACAGATGGTATCGGTTGGTTGGTATGTATAACAAGGGGGTGGAAACCTCATTTTATGTGAATAATCAATTCGTCGGTTCGCTTCCGTGGACGCATGGCATCGAGCCAGGCGATGGCAAATGGCCGCAACAACCGTGGATCGGGGACATTTCTCGTGGCGGCAGGAACTACGACATTAATCAATACTGGCGAGGTCATATTGGTCCGACATGTTACTACACGCGGCTCTGGACGCCCCAGGAGGTTGTATGGGATTACAACTCCGGCAAAGGCAGACGCTATTCAGAGCTTGGACAACCGAGCACCGATGGCGAAGACCTACTCAACGGTCTTGTGGCTTTCTGGCAGTTGACAGAGGAGGATACCGGACGTGGCAGCTACGTTGTGCGGCAAGATGCTCACACGGGACAGCATCATCTGACCCGTATAATTGGCTCTAACCCAGTTTCTGTTGCAGGTATCTTGCCGAAAACCGAGCCAATTGGTGATGATGAGCGGGTGCAAGGATTAACCGACCGCTCGGCACGAGGCAATAGTATTGTCCAAACAAATAGCACCCTCCAACCTTATTGGGATGCGAAATCAGCAGTTGTCAGTATCGAGCCGGGAAGTGTTTTCATTCAGCCGAACTTCAGCGGCCTGGATGGACGCCGCCTATCGTTGTATCTAGTATCAATCGTAAAGGATAGCACCGAAAGCGAGCCGTGGTTTCACCTCAGCGATAGTGGCAGGGAGAACACAGGACTCAAGCTTTATCGGGACAACGATACATTCAAGCTGAAAGCGTGGATTGGCGGGTCTGCAAGGACATTGAGCTACCGCCTCTCCTATCCCGCAGAGCGGCTCTTTGAAGTTCACTACAATGGAAACGTCCTTAGCCTGTGGGAAAACAACACGCAGAAAGCGAGCCTCGTTGTCGTCGGCAGTTTTGATCATCCACTAAACCAACTGAAACTTGGCCCCGAGCAGGGCTTAAAAGAGCTGCTCATTTACAGCGAGGTGCAGCGATGACTGGAAATCGAACGACAGAATATCTGTTATCACGGCATGGGCTTCCAACAGCAGCGTCAACGCCGCCATACTCGGACGGCGTACCTCTGCAGTCGCAGGAGATTGAAAGTATATCTGAGTACAAATGGCCAACGCATGCTGCCGTTCCATGGCCTGAGGGCACTGTCCATGGTCGGTACTTTCGCCTGGGGATTTTTGAAGACAATGTGGAGGTCCCCTCGCAGGAAATCGACGCGCAAACGTGGGACATGCACGGCGTGGATTTGCGATGGTCGCACGTTCATTTTGTCTGGAACAAAGGAAAGCAATACACAGTCAGGAGCATGTCTCGGGCGATCCCTGTACCGTCCCCAGCTTACCCCATCAATGTCACCGATAGTGTGAGCACAATTACGGTCGAAACAGGCAAGATAAAAGCTGTCATCAACAAGGACGGCTTCGCGCTGTTCGACGAGGTGCACTTCGATTCAACGGGGAACGGAAGGTATACCAATCAGATTTTGAGCGGTTCGTCAGGGCCGGAGATTCTGGAAAACGGAAAGACTTTCGCAACACGTTTCGACACCAACGCTACAGTCGAGGTCGAGATCGAAGGTCCGCTGTACGTCGTCATCAAAGCGGAGGGCGTCTACCAGGCTTCAGGCGAAATCGGCAGCGACTGGGCGAACTTCACAACTCACATTCACTTCTGGGCAGGTCAGGACTGGATTCGCGTCGTCCATAACCTCGGCTACCGTGAAAGTATGGCCACGCATGAGTACGACCGTGCGGTTATCGTCATGCCGTTCAACTTTGCCGAGCGGTTCGCCTTCGCCGCAGATGGCAGCGGAGACGTCCACAAGGATGACTTCTCCAACTACGACGGTGCCGATCTCTACCTACATCAAGAGAAACACGACACGTACCGTTTCGGAACTCACGACAACCTAATTGCACAGCGCCCCGATGCAAGGGGTACACGCTCCAACAGCTCCTGGGCGATTCAAGGTTCAGCGCATAAGGTACGCGTTGAGTGTTATCTCCGAAATGGCTGGCAGGAGTTCCCGTTTGAGGCGAAGGTCGGTCGATCGGAGATGGGCATCTCGATGCAGCCGTGGCACGGGTATGAAACGTTTGATGCCCTCGACAGTGAAATGCATACAGGCGAGGGGCACATCCACAAACTCCGCTACGCACACACAGGCGAACAACAACGCCAAGGATTGCCAACGGAGTACGTCAATGCGTTCAACACAATCGACTCTGCCCGCCGGCAATCGGAAATGTTCGAGACGAACGCGAACGATGCCGCCTCCGCCAACTGGCAAGGCATGATGCTTCGCCAGGATTTCTACTTACGGGTTGTCCGCGATACTGCATCGTCAGTCACAGCGTTTGACACCAGCAACCTCGTTGACTATGCGAAACTGGTGCAGAACCGTCCAATCGCGACCCCCGGTCCGTCCCACGTACAGGAAAGCTTCGTGTTTGGCCCAATAGGCACGGTCAAGGACGGCTACGCTGAGATTTTCGACTACGTCACCGATATCATCAAAGGCGACTACAACGCTGAGCGGGGCGAGTACTACGGACGTTTCCGGTGGGGTGCGCTGCCGCATATTTGGAATATCGATGAAAACCGTCCACACTGGCATCGACTGGAATACGGTGATTCTCATTACGACCGAATCGCGCTTATCTTCTGGTACTACATGGCAACCGGCGATAATGCATTGCTTCAAATTGCAAGGCGAGCGGTCAAGTTCCACCAGTGCTTTCGCTATATCAACTACGCTTCGAGCGTTGCGGTTCCAGACCACGGACTGATGCTCCAGTGGCACAAAGGACTCACACCGTGTGCCGGTCTCTCGACGGATGATGCGACGAGCCACACCGGCCATACTGTCCATGCATACGCTATGCTCGTCGGCTGGCTCATTGACGCTGACTTGGATGTGAGGGACGGATACAGACGGTGGTCTAACAATGCGCACCACCATACGCTTAGTCGCGACCGGAACACCAATAACAACCTTCACGAGGCAATTCAACAGTACGAGTTCTTCCATGACCGACAGATGAAAGATGTTATCAAGGCGATGACGTCGTCTCTGATTTCAGAGCCGATGAGCGTTCCGGTGGTGGCCGATCGGAATTGGGATCGCGCTTGGCCCCTGTACTTGGACCTATTTGGCGGCGAGGGCGTTCGGGAATTCTTTGAAACCGAGGCAACGCCTGCGGAGTGGCTGTATAGTCAGAATGGGAATTTTGCGCATATGGCACTGTGCTATCGTGTGACCGGCGACAAGACGTTCCTCGAACGCGCACTCAAGCCGTTGCGGAGTCTCAATCTGCGAGATATTTTTCGTACGAATACCGGTCCGTATAGCCCTGCATTCTTCTACAACATTTATGGTCAGCCGGAGGTCCACAAAACTCTCCTTCACTTCCTGTACTATCTGAAACAGGCTGGAATCACAGAAATTCCCGAAGACGACGGTGAGCCAGGACAATACCCGATCGGCAGTGCTGTGTATAACAACAGTGCCGATGTTAAAGCAAGAGGCATCTGGATTCCCATCCACAATCCGACCGGAAATTCGTTCACGTTACAGTTACGCGTTGGGACTGTGGCTGGTGGCTCACTGGACGCGGTAGGGATATTTTTGTACGATCCGGCCGGAACAGAACTGCTGCAAGCCCTTGCCCCAGATGTAACTATCTACCAAGAAGGAGATGGCACGAAGCAGGTCCGTGAATCGGGCTGGGTTGAATTCCTTCGCGAAGTCACCATACCCGCTGGGCCTGGCGGGCGATATGATCTTTACATGGGCACGCATGAGGCAGGCCAATTCTTGCCAACGACGGCGGAAGGGCTACTCGAATGCGCCGTCATCCGCAACGCTTACCGACAGGGCACGCAGACGAAGGAGAGAAGATACCATGCTTCGCTCACGCGGATGTACCTGCTGCCGAAAACAACGAGTTACGAAATCGAATGGACTTTCACACCGTGGCACTCGCGGCAGGGATGTCGGATACGTGTCTATGATGCCAACGACGTATCGATTCTCGATAAATATCTGCTCAGAAACACGTCAGGCTATGAGAGTGCCACCGTTCGGATGAACAGCGCAGACGCTCATCCCACGCCGTGGCGCATTGACTGCGGATCGACATATGTGATTGAAGCTGCTAGCGTAAGTGCATTCGATAATAACGTCCAGAATCTAGCCCTACTTGGCCCGACGCTCTCCGACTTGCAGATAATGGAGCCGTTAATCCCGTTGTCGTGAAATGGCTTGCTTTATTTTTTTTATTTGCTTTTTTTTCCAATCGTGCTATAATCTTGTCACCCCTCGATTTTTAGTCACGTCAAACTGACTCATAATACGACTTTTTCAGTTGTGCCAGCCTTTTCAAGGTTCAAATTCCCAAAGCCTGTCATTTTCAGATCCGCTTCCCTTTTCTTTGAGGTGATTGAGTGAAAACCCAACCTTGAAAAGGATCTCATTCACCTCTAAGTGAAAAACTCGTATCAGCGTTCTTATTCACTTTTCACATGATATACCATCATCGGCGTCGCACGCCCTTTAAGTTGCCGTTGTCCGAGTGGTTCAATCTCGAACAGATCCCGGACACG
>JAPUIP010000758.1 GCA_027296925.1 Candidatus Poribacteria bacterium
ACAACTGGGCGTATCCATCGCATATTGTCTTGCCAATTATGCTGTAAAGTCACCCAGATTTGGAGAAGCCATGTTATCAGGTCAAAGTTTCCGGCGCTCGGCATGTCGCTCAATGAAAATGTCAGATGCTGCGGCGGAACCAGCGACGATGAATTTGACCAACGGGAAGCCGGCATGTTTTCTGCGCCTGTCGGTGCGCACATGGAATATCACTTCTTACCGGAGCCCGCCCCGAAGGGGAACTGGACGGTCGCCTGCTTCGCGTCTGCTGCAGACGCGAAGCCGATCCAGCGCTGATACACCAGTTTGGAGAAGATTCTCGAATCTGACGAATATGACGCGATTCACCTGTTCACGCCGATTCCGCTGTGACAAAGTCGAGCTAATTGGTATAATAAACTTACCGACTCACAGACAGAGGGATGTATAATTGGGAGGATCATTACAACTATGAGAAATTTCGACCAATCTAAGAAACGCATCGCTGACTTTGCCAAACATCTGCCCGGCGGGGTCAACAGCAATTTTCGGATGGGCATCTCGCCAACCCCGCTTGTCTTTGAACGGGCATCAGGCCCCCATCTCTACGATGTTGATGGCAACCGGCTGATCGATTACTATCTAGGGATGGGGCCGATGATTCTCGGCCATAATCCCGAGCCCGTCCTCACAGCAGTGGTCGAACAACTCAAATACGGAATTCTATATGCCGGTCAAAGCGAGATCGAGTTTGAAGCGGCTCGGCGGCTATGTGAAATCGTGCCCTGCGCGGAGATGGTACGTTTTAGCTGCGCGGGGAGTGAGGTTGTTCAGGCGGCGCTTCGGTTGGCCCGAGCCGCCACGGGACGTTCCATCATCATCAAGTTCGAGGGGCACTACCACGGCTGGCTCGACAATGTGCTTTGGAGTATCGCCCCCACGCCGGATCAATTCGGTCCGGAGGAAGCACCGACGCCGGTCCCTGCCAGTGCTGGACAGGACTTACCAGCAGGTCAGCATACCGAAGTACTTCCCTGGAATAACCTCAATCTGTTAGCGGCCCGTCTGAAACGAGGCGATGTGGCGGCGGTGATTATGGAGCCGGCGATGTGCAATACCGGCGCTATCACGCCCGCTGAAGACTACTTGGAGGGGGTGCGCGATGTTTGCAGTGAAACGGGAACCATCCTCATCTTTGATGAAATCATCACAGGCTTCCGGCTGGCGCCCGGCGGTGCGCAGCAACGGTTCGGCGTGACCCCTGACCTGGCGACGTTTGGTAAAGCGATCGCCAATGGCTTTCCAGTCTCGGCGCTGGCTGGGCGGGCCGACCTGATGGAACAGATCGCCAGCGGTGGCGTCTTGCACGGCGGTAGCTACAACGCGCAGCCAGCGGCCATGGCAGCCGTCGTAGCGACGTTGGGCGAGTTAACCAAACCAGAGACCTTTACCCGTTTAGAAGAACAGGGACAGAAACTGATGACCGGTATCGAAGGTGCCCTCGCTGATGCCGATATCGAAGCCCAGGTACAGGGCTTTCCTCAAATCTTCCACGTCGCCCTAGGTGTCAGTTCGCCAATAACTAACTACCGTGATTCTTTGGCAGCGGACAAGGCGCGTTACATCGATTTCACGACAGCTTTACTCGAGCACGGCATCCGCGTCCTCGAACGAGGGGCTTGGTTCCTTTCCACAGCCCATAATGATGCGGTGATAGACGAAACAATCGCAGCCGTAGCAACGGTGGCCAAGGCACTGTAATAATGACAGTGCTCAGTAATGAGGATTATGAAGCCACCCGTTTATCATGAAATGGAGGATGAAGCGATGGACGTCGATCAATTGGTACAAATCATTAGCGATGAGAGTCATCCGGTAAAGCAGCGAGTGGCCGCCCTCCATGCCCTCAGCAGGATCGGTAGCCCGGATCAAGTCACGCCGATTCTCGCCAGCACACTCGCCAGTGGCAACAGCTATGTTCGCTCAAAAGGCGTAAAGATGCTTGGTCGACTTTCAGGCGATATTGCCCTTTTCAGGAAAGCGCTTCAGGATGAAGATGGGCGTGTCCGTGCAAACGCAATTGAGTCGCTCTGGAACGCGCCATCCCCCGTCGTAAAAAAGATCCTCCTTCCTTATCTGAGGGATCCATTTTATAGAGCGCGAGCGAATGCCGCACGTGTTTTCTATGACATGGCAGATGCCCGCGGATTGGAGACCTTGATGCACATGTTAACCTTCAATGAGGCTGGGCAGCAAGCCAGCGGCGCGTGGATGCTTGGGGAGGTCCGGGAGACACGTGCGATTGATCGGTTGGAAGAGTTATTAGAAGCAGGTCCAGAAGCGGTTGTGCGGAGTGCAGAGCTTGCCCTGCAAAAAATGGAAACGATTGTGGCGCCGATCCGGGATGCGCTCATTTCAATGCGACACCGGATAAAGAGTGATCGCAGGTCTGGTCTTCCAGCGGATAGACAATATCTGGCGATGGCGGCGTCACTGCAAAAGATTGAAGTCAGCAAAGCGCTCAACATGGTCGATGTGATTCGAGATGTATCTCCACACACCGCTGAAAAAATGCTTCACCATCTAAAGCGACAAAACGACCAAGATCTGGCTTTAGCCTTTCTGGTGGCGTCGGCGTTTAGCCGTGATGATTACGTTCGGTCTAAATCCGCGCAACTCATCGGCGAAGTTTGCAAAAGTGAAAGCGTCATTCGCTATTTCCTCAGAGATGCGGATGCCCGTGTCCAAGCCAACGCCATCGAAACATTAGCCGCACAATCTGAACCGTTTGTTGATCGATTGCTTGCGGAAGCCTTAAATTCTGGGAATCACCGTATTGTTGCAAATATCGCAAAAGGGTTGTGTGAACGGAATCAGAAGAAAGGGTTTGAAATCCTGGCCGAGAATATCCATCATCCCGACCCTCATTTACGGGCAAGCTGCGTGTGGGCATTGGGCGAACTGGGTGATAAAGCAATTGCGCCCACTTTACAAAAATTAACGGAAGTTTTGAATATTATTGAAAACCGCCCTGAGTCGTCATAGCCAAGCCCTTCTCCAGAATAACCTGCCATACTTCAGCGAAAAGACGATGAACAAACCGGTTTATGTGCGCAAAATCTTCTCGGCAATTGCGAGGCGCTACGATTTCCTCAACGCCTTATTGAGTTTGCGCCGCGATCGCGCCTGGCGGAAATTCACCGCGCGAATGAGTGAAGTGACTCAGCGTAGCAGGGTGCTTGATGTCTGCACGGGTACGGGTGAACTTGCGCTCGCTTATGCAGACGCCATTGGCAATAACTCCTCTGTGATTGGTACGGACTTCTGTTTTGATATGCTGGCGGTTGGCAAGCAGAAAGTCGAGAAGCAGCAGCGAACTCACGCTTTTATCGGCATTGAAGCAGATACGCTGTGCCTCCCGTTCACGGATAACATCTTCGATGTCGTATCGGTTGGTTTCGGCATCCGCAATGTCGCCGACATCGAGCTCGGCATTCGTGAAATGATGCGAGTCGCTGTTAAGGGCGGACGTGTCGTTATCCTTGAGTTTACGCAGCCAACTGCGCCTGTGTTTCGCCATATATACTATTTCTACTTCAAAACGCTCCTGCCGTGTATCGGAAACCTGATCTCGAAAAACGAAGACGATGCCTACGGATACTTACCAAATTCCGTGATGCAGTTCCCCGATTGTGAACAACTTAAAGCACTTATGGAGAAATGTGGACTTGCAGATGTGCGGTTTTACCGAAAAACGCTCGGCATTGTCGCCATCCATATCGGCAGGAAAAAATAAGCCAATCAACATGGGATGGAGCGGACTGAAACGTCAAACTGCAACCTTCATCATTATGGTTGTGGTGATGGTCGCCGGGTGTACTGATGATAGCTCGCGTATCAAGATTGGCGTGAGTGTGCCAGAAACAACTGCCCCTGCTTATACGCTCATGAAACAGGCGATGGTTGAGCGCGAAAAAGAGTACGGCATCAAAATCCTGTGGCATGGTGTACGGGACGAGGGCGCCACACAGGATCTTGTTTCGTTAGAAATACAGCAGATCCGAAAAATGCTGAAGGGAGGAATTCGCGTGCTGATTTTCACACCCGCCGATGGGAAAGCCGCCTATCCAGTACTGAAGGAAGCCTCGCGCTGGCGCGTTCCCGTGATTACGCTAGACCGACTATTGGTGGGGATGCGGGTACGCGGGCACATCGCTGTCAATCAGGCCGGATTGGGGGAAACCGCGGCGCGATATGCGATTGAGCAGATTGGGTACAAAGGGAACGTGCTCCTCCTGGAGGGACCCATCGGGGATGAGCCCCTCCGCAATATCGCGCTAGGGATTTATCGCGTTTTAGATCAGCACCCCGACGAAATTCGGATCTACGCCCGCTCATCATCCGAACTCAGTGTAGAAGCTGCTTTGGATCTCACCGACCGGCTACTGAAAAATTACGCTGGAAATATTCAAGCAATCATCGCGGTGGATAGTACGTTAGCAGTCGGCGCCGCACGCGGAGTTCATTTGCATGGCCTCACCGATCAGATTGTCACCGTTGGGGTTGGCGCGGGTGAGGAGGCGTGTCGGCAGATCATGTTGAAGCAGCACGATGCGGAAGTGGATCTGATGCCCTATGAGCGGGGACTGGAAGCCCTGCAAGCGGCTTTGGATGCACTGAACGGTCTCCCGTTTTCTTACCATGTCGAGTTACCCAACGGCAACATTTCCACAAAAACGCAATTTGGTTCCACCCGCCTAATCACCTCTGCCAACTACCTGGTCCTTGAACAGATGTGGCCGGATCTATTTGAGAAAAAGTGATTGAGGCGCAGGCGGTTCGGAAAGGAGAATTTCGCAATGAGACAGATCACCTGTGTACTGATAATTGGGCTATTCGCTTGCACCTCGATTTCTGCAAACAAAGCGGAGACGGACGAATCACTCCAAGTCGGCGACGATGCCCCCGATTTCACCTTGCAAGACGCCGAAGATACGGTGCATGCGCTGAAGAAAATGCGCGGCAAGGTCGTCTTCCTGATTATGGGAAATCGGAAAATCCGGAAGGAAGATGATAAATGGGCACATGCTTTTCAGCAAGATTATCAAGCGAACGATCGCATTATCGCGTATATTATCGCTGATATGCGGAGTGTTCCCGGGTTCGTACCGAAGGGATTTATCAAGAAGCAACTCAAGAAAAACAAGCCGCCGGTGACGTTGTTGCTCGACTGGAAAGGCGAAGTCCATCAAGCTTACCACACGCAGAAGGAGAAGCCAAGCCTCTATATCATCGACGCCGAGGGGAAGCTTGCATTTCATATCAAGGCGAATTTTGATGAAGAGATCTATCAACAACTGAAGACTGTCATCGAAAGTCAGCAATCACCTTAATCGAATGAAGCTTAGGAATGGCGATTTAATACCGAATTTGTCATTCTAAGGCGCTCCGCAAGCCTGTCCTGCCTGTCGCGCCTGTGCCGCCTGTCGCGCCTGTGCCGCCTGTCGCGCCTGTGCCGAGCTTCGAGGTAAGCTTCGAGGAGCTTCGAGGTAAGCGACCGAAGGAAGTGCCTGTGGTGCTTCGAGGGGAGCTTGCCGAAGTGATGACAGAGTTATTTGGGCC
>JAPUIP010000759.1 GCA_027296925.1 Candidatus Poribacteria bacterium
AAGATTGTGAAGGTCATCCCGGAGTGGCCGGCAGTGATTTCCACGGAATGGATGGTGATCTCCGTTGTCTTTTCTGCCGTCATTGGCATTTCCTTCGGACTTTATCCCGCGATTAAAGCGGCACAACTTTCTCCTATTGAAGCATTGCGAACCGAATAGACGTAACAGAGGAAAAACTTGAGGCTGAGTGAAGGACTTTCGGTTGGCTTTACGGCCATCTATGTGAATAAGATGCGCTCGCTGTTGACAATGTTGGGGATTGTCGTTGGTGTGGCCTCCGTCCTTGCGATGATCGCTGTGGGCGACGGCGCGAAGATGATTATCCTTCAAGATGCTGATAAGCTGGGCGGTGCGAGTCAATTTAGTATGTTCCGTGGTAATTGGGTTCGAAAAAACGGCCGCTGGGTGCGAAACCGAAGCAGCGAATATTTAAAGTACGACGATGTGATGGCGATTGAAGCCGAATGTCCTTCCGTTGAACTGGTGATACCGCGTATTCCTCGCTGGGGCGGTGTTCTTGTTCAAGCCTCAGGCGGCGCGGAAAAACGAACAGGGTATAACGGGGTCGACCCCCATTTTCCACTTGGGATGAATTGGGGCATCCAGCAGGGACGTTTTTTTACGGAAGGTGAATTCGACGATCGGCAGAAAGTCTGTGTCCTTGGATCCGATGTGGCGACTGAACTGTTTGGTGACGAGAGCCCCCTCGGTAAGGAGATCAAGGTCGCTCGTAAAGCCTCATGGGAGCGCCGAGGCCGCAGGCGAGAAAGAAGTATGGAGCGATTCACGGTTGTCGGCGTGATGAGACCGCGCGGGCGGAGCCTTCGTTTTGGATGGAATCTCGATGATATTCTGTTTATACCGCTGACAACCGCCCAGGAGAGATTTACAGGAAATGATTATGTTAGAATGATCACGATCAAAGCGAAAAGCATGGATCTGGTTGAAAAAGCAACTGAGGAAGTTAAGGCGGTCATGAGAAGGCGGCACCGGAACCAGGACGATTTTTTTCACGTCTGGGTTCTGAATGAGAGCATGGAGCAACTCAATAAAATTAGTCTAGTGATTAAAATCACGCTTGGCAGTATTGCCGGATTTTCGCTGCTGGTTGGGGGAATCGGCATCATGAACATGATGCTGGTATCGGTGACAGAACGCACACGAGAAATCGGGCTTCGAAAAGCAATCGGCGCTAAGCGCGTGGACATCCTGTTCCAGTTCCTGGTCGAAGCAGTTGTGATGTGTAGTGTCGGCGGTTTGCTTGGCATTGGCTTGGGCATCGGCGCCGGATATGGCATGGCAGGGATTGCGGTGAAGATTGTGAAGGTCGTCCCGGAGTGGCCAGCAGTGATTTCCACGGAATGGATGGTGATCTCCGTTGTCTTTTCTGCCGTCATTGGCATTTCCTTCGGACTTTATCCCGCGATTAAAGCGGCACAACTTTCGCCGATTGAAGCATTGCGAACCGAATAGACAAAGCGAACGGAGATATACATGAATTTTATTGAATGTATTGTACTTGGTATCTCCAGCCTACGCCGGCATCTCCTTCGCTCATCTATGACCATTCTAGGTATTGTCGTCGGCGTTGGCGCCGTTGTGAGCATGGTTTCGATCGGTGATGGTTCACGCGCCCTGGTTTTAGGTGAGATTGAACGCACCGGTGGCCTGAGCATCATTGAAATCTACCGAAACGAATGGGATCGGGTATCGGGAACATTGAGCCGAAGGGCCGGGCGTACCCTCAGGCGTTGGCGGCGCAACCGTGCCGAACACTTAGAAACCGACGACGTATACGAAATCCTCGAAAAAGCCAAGGGAGTTGTCCATGCAATCGCTGAAGACGATAACAGCGGCTGGAGTGTATATTATCAAGGCGTGAGCAAAGCGTCAAAGATTATCGCATCAACGGTGGGTTACGATAGATCCCATAATTGGTATCCGGTGATGGGTCGCTATTTCACGGAGGAGGAAGTCGAAAAGGCCAGTACGGTTGCCGTTATTGGGTATAATATTTACGATGAGGTGTTCAAGGGTGAAGATCCGATTGGCAAGGAGATGAAGGCGACACGCGCAACCAGTTGGGGGCCTCGCTACGATGTGCGCTTGACAGTGATTGGCGTTTTGGAAGAGAAGGGAAACGCTATGGATACGGAGGGATGGGACGATCGGTTCGTCATCCCGCTCACGACATTTCAGCAGCGCATTACGGGAAGGAAGGAGATTGAGCGCATCCGTGTGGAAGCGGAAAGCCTGGATATGGTCGAGGTTGCGAAAGTCGAGGCGAAAAGAATATTGGGCAGGATCCACCGAAATTCCGGTGAGGAATATCAATACTGGACTGCGCAGGAGGAACTGGCAATAGCTGAAAAAATTGGACGAACCATGAAAGCCTTGATGGGCGGAATTGCCGGTATTGCGCTCTTTGTCGCCGGCATCGGTATCATGAATATCATGCTCGTCTCTGTCACTGAACGCACTAAAGAGATAGGCTTGCGAAAAGCCATCGGCGCCAAACGGCGCGATATCCTCATGCAGTTCCTCGTTGAAGCTTCCGTGCTGAGTGTGACGGGTGGTATACTTGGGGCAATTCTTGGGATTTTTATGGGAAAAGGGAGCGCCTTCCTGATTACCAAATTTGTGTGGGAGGGGAGCAACTGGCCGTCGGTGATTTCGTTTGGGACGATGCTGATCGCCCTGGCGGTTTCGGTGGCGGTTGGGGTGTTCTTCGGGTTATACCCCGCCAACAAAGCGGCAAAACTGACGCCTGTGGAGGCGCTCAGATCTGAATAAAAAAAGGGTTATCAAGCTGTGAAAAAAAGAATCATTTGCACTGCTTCGATTCTCGTGCTAGTCGGGGGAACCTTTATATCGTGCGGGCTAATTAAAGGGTGTGAGAAAGATTCACCTGAGAATGAGAAAAAGATCGAAGTCGTCAGACGTGGAGATTTCCAGATGCGAATTAGCGCCACCGGAAATCTTGAACCGCTTCTTGACGTTGAAATCAAGTCCAACGTCGAAGGCGAGATTATTAAGTTGTATGTTGATGAAGGCGATTATGTGGAGAAGGACCAGGTACTGGTAGAGATCGATCCGGAACAGTATTTAGAGCAAAAGAAACAGGCTGCAGCGGATGTCGCCGCTGCCGGGGCACAACTCAAGCAAGCCGAACTTAACATTGAGCTCAAGCTGGCGGAACTCGAAAGTCAACTGGGACAGGCGCAAGATAACGTCAGAATTGCCGAAGCGAGTTTGAAGACAACACTTGCAGAATCCCAAACGCGTATTTTGCAAGCGGAGACCGATCTCCAGACCACACGGAATGCGTTAGATCAAGACCAAATCGCGTTGGAGCAGGCGAAAATTTCGCTGAATCAAGCCAAGATTACACTCTCTGAACTTGAAGCTTCCCTCAAATCGGCTAAAGTGGCATTAGATACCGCTAAGGCGGAGTACGAACGGAATAAGGATCTCTTTGAGAAGGAATTGGTCTCCACAAAGTCCCTGGAGGAGGCTGAGTCGCGGCAGGCTAGCGCAGAAGCCCAATATGAAAGTGCTTCTCAGCGCGTGGAATCTCAGAAGGAAACGGTGAGCTCTCAAGCGAAAACCATCGAAACGCGGGAAAGTGCCATCCGCACGCGTCAAGGAACCGTAAAGTATCAAAAACTGAATGTGGAAAAACTGCGCGAAATGAGAAATGCTCAAGAGGAACAGTCGCAACTCCAACTGCAAATTACTCGGACCCGCCTTGTGGAGATTGAGCAAACGATTGATAATGAAACCGTGGTGGTCGAGCAGGGAAAAGTGAGCGCAGGAGCCAACCTTCTGCGACGTGAAAGCAATTTGAAAAATCAGGAAGAACGTTTGGGATGGACAACAATCCAGGCGCCCATGGCAGGCACAGTGACCCTGCTCGAAATTGAGGAAGGTGAAATTGTCACTTCCGGCCGGTCGGCATTTTCGCAGAGCCCGCCACTGATGACCATTGCGGACCTCTCCAAAATGGTGGTGAAGACCTACATCAACGAAGTTGACATGGAAAGGCTTCGCTTAGATCAGGTGGCTGAAATCAAAGCGGATGCGTACGCGGAAAAAAGATATGAGGGGCGTGTCGCCGAAATCTCTCCAAGCGGCGCGGAACGTGATAACATTATCACGTTTGAGGTGATGGTCGAGGTTATTGGTTCACCGCCGGAACTGCGACCGGGCATGAGCGCGGATGTCGATGTCATCACCTACGAGGAGAAGGATGTCTTGATGCTACCGATCGATGCCATCGAAGAAGAAAAGACCGCAATCGCCACCGCACAGGTCGGCGAGGATGCAGATGCGTTCAAAGAAAACCAAGAGATTGAACTTAAAGCGGTGAGTGGAAAGCGCTTCAAAGGGAAGGTCACAGGTATCAGTGGCGGCGAACTGACGATTAGCCTTGACAGTTCGCAACGGGGATTGCGCCCCGGCAAGCGCACCTTCTCCCTCCTTGCAAACGGTAAGCAGCAGGCAGATGGCGTTCCGACCATGATCAAGATTTCTAAGCAGAAATTCGCTACGATCGATACCGGCGGTGGATCAGAAGATGACAAGGGTGCGCCGAAAGGGAAGAGAGTTCCCATTGAGACGGGGATGCAGAATGAAACTGACGTCATTATCAAGAGTGGCCTGGTGGAAGGCGATCGGGTAATTCTGCCACCTCGTAAGAA
Source organism: Candidatus Poribacteria bacterium (assembly GCA_027296925.1). Classification (GTDB taxonomy): domain Bacteria; phylum Poribacteria; class WGA-4E; order WGA-4E; family PCPOR2b; genus JAPUIP01. The sequence continues at coordinate 4,701 of JAPUIP010000759.1, forward strand.
ACCTCAAGGTCAGAGGGGAAGAAGCTAATCGCTCAACCAATGGAAGATTCAAGCGTCTCGCAAAACCGAGACGCTTTTTTTGTGTGATGCTGCCGAGACGTTTCCCACAACGTCTCCACAGTTGGCTCACCGGGCGATAGCCGGTTTTCAGCCTGAGGGTTTTCCCAATTGCCCTCGGTCGAGCCACTTATATGCGGCCATACCATTTTTCCAGAAGTACTTCTCAGCGATCGCGTCTCCTTTCGCATTGAAGTATTCTGCCACGATGTGCTGCACCGTCGCATAGTCTGCAAAGCGCGCAGATACTGGCCAGTTGCTTCCGTAAACCAGCCGATCCTCCCCAAATGCGTTCCACAGCACATCCAGTGTCGGTGTGTAGTATGCCACATCGGCAGGAACCGGCTTATCTTGCGCTCTCTCTACCAGCCCTGACACCTTCATGTAGACGTTAGGGCACGCTGCCGCCTTCTGTATGCCTTCTGCCCAAAACGCCTCCGGCGCGTTGCCATCGATCTTCACATGCGCGACGTGATTGATGACGATGCGCAGGTCGGGAATCTGTTCCGCCAGAGAAGCCACATCAGATAATCCCTCCGCTCCCAACAAGAGGTCTAGCTCCAGGTCCTTTGCGGCTAACATCTCGATCCGAGAGAAATTTCCGTTTCCGCCCGCTTGATCGATGTCCGTTCCTCTCAATCGGATACCGCGAAAAAGTGGGTTTGTAGCAAAGCGATCCAGATATGTCTCGAAATCTACCCAGTCGAGTTCGAGATGCCCGACAAATCCCACGATAAATGGCTCGTTCGCCGCGAGGTCGAGTATCCACTGGTTATCCTCGGCCCATTTGCTCGCCTCGACGACGACAGTTCCCCTCACACCTTCGGGGACGGCAAGCGCCTTGTGGTGTTCTGGTAGTACACGCCGGTAGAGGAGTTCATCTTCTGGACTCGGCCAGGGCACACCCTCCGGCCGAGTGGGGTCGTAGAAGTGGGTATGTGTGTCAATAATCATCTGTAGCCTCCGTTCATGGTCATGAATCAGGGTTCGTTATATTCGATTTGCTGATGGATGCTCAAAGCCAAATCAGTGCGTCAACGCATAGATCACCGCGTTGATTCCCATCTGGTAAGCCATGTCAGAGTATTTGCGGGGATAGAAATCCTCTGCCGCATGCTCCCACGCATCACCGAGGTCGGTATTGAAATTGATCATCATCATCAAGCGACCGTGGTCATCATAAACCCCCCGGCAATAAGCCGGATGGCCGTCATACCGCTCATAGGTCCGTCCGCTGAACCAAGACCTGAGTCCGGGAATTTGAATGAGTTTGTCGATGTCGAAAAAGCAGTGGAATAACGGGTGGGAAATCGGTATGTCTTCGGGCTCACGGTTGGGGAAGATCTTCTTGAATTGTCGGTGAAAATTGCGCCATTCCCGGCCGCCGTGAAAATCATCAATCATGATAAATCCACCGCGGAGTAGATATTCACGCAAGTTCTCGGCCTCTGCATCGGTTAGCTTGAGTGTGCCAACTTCGAGCATGTAGGCGAAAGGATAGGCGAAAAGCTCCGAGGAACCGACGGAGATGATCTTCTCACGTGGAGAAACGGGGATGTTGGTCGCCTGTCTGAGATGCGAGATAAAATTTCGATCGGCGGTGGGCCAATCCACTTCCCAACCGTTGCCGAACCATCTCGTTCCTGTGTATCTCAATCGTACGAAGGTAAAGAGATCGCTGTCGCTGGGTCCGTTGGCAAAGCTTGACGCCGGTGCGACCAGACATAAGATTAAAATAAAAAGAAGAAACAGACAAGGGAAGGCACGAATTGGCGAATTGGCGAGTAGGTTTATGGGTTCACACATCACGTTTTAGAATCTCGTCATTAAGGAGATTCGATTACTGTTGCCAAGCTCATCGTTGCTCAAGAAAGCGTAATCAACAGAGAAAGCGGCGCCCGTCAAAAAAGAAAGTCGTAGCCCCGCCCCGGCGGTCATCTGGCGGATGGTGTCCACCCCTTTGCGTTCCTGAACACCGATCCTCAACGATAGCAGATCCGCCAAAACGTACTCCGCGCCGTAGTGCATTTCAAAGGAGTATAGGCTGTCGGTATCAACCGTCAAAAGCACACGGCTGTTCAAAGATGCGATGTCTTGCGCGTAAGAAAGACCAATCTTCAGGTTCGGCTCAATCGTATCTGTGTTCGATGCGTCACCAGGGTTTTCTGGCGGCGTGTTCCAATACAGCTTCGTCTTGAAGAAGTCTTGCGCGACAACACCGACTGACAGCCGATTAGATCGCTCGGGATTTGTCATCCAGAGCGCACCGATATCGCCACCGATGCCAATCGCGTTAGTGTTCCGCAGCGCAGAAATGTAGATGAATTTGGCATTCCCACCGACAAACAGGTTCAGCGGATCGCCACCGATTCGTCTGCCGTAGGAGAGGAGAAACGCATTGTCAGTGTTGCTGAAGGTACCATCAATTTTAGGACGATTCGCAGGTCCAACAGGTTGAGTTCGAAATCGCACACTGGTGATCGGAATGTCATCGACCCCAACACGGAGCCAACTCAATCCGAACGACGCATTTTTGCCGACGGGGTGAATGTAATTGACGAAATCGTAGCTGTCCAGGTCGCCGAGGCTGGAGTGCATAAAAGCGACTTCAGAATGACTCAAACGACCGAGTCCGGCGGGATTCCAGTAAGCCGCTGTGGAATCATCAGCAATAGCTACGAAGCTTCCGCCCAGACTCAAAGGTCGCGCGCCAACGCCGAGTGTCAGAAAATCCCCCGCGTACTTACTTGCCGCTTCAGCGACGGCGTGGCTGAAAAGGGCCAGGAAAATAAAAATTATGATGCGTGGGACATGATACGCGAGATGTGATGTGTGAAATCCTCTCCCCGTCCTTCCGTGCTTCCAAACTTTCTCTTCTTTGCTTCGGTCCAATCTATGTTACGCTCCCTTCAGAATCTGATCGATGATGCAAACTAAGGTTGGTGCGAGTACAACCGTTACACCTTCCGGCGTATGTTTGTGCTCTGGTTGTGGCAACGGTGGGCGATGAGGGGCATTATCATACCGGAAGATCAATGCCTTATTTGCGGCTTGATAATGGTAGGCGTACATCATCCTCGGTTCAAGTTGCGTCGTATCCACGAACTCACGGAAGTGCAACTCCGAATCGTCGTCCAATAGAAGTCGTCCGCTGATCACTTCAGCTTCATCATCTTGATATATTCTGTGAGGTCTTTCTCCCCCGGCATCCTGACTCGGATCTTGCAGTAATAAACTCCGTTTGCGACCTCCTCGCCATCTTTATCACGCCCATCCCACGACATCATCATGAACCCGGCTGGCGCCGGTTCTGTGAACTGACGGATTAACCGGCCTGACAAACTGTAGATCTTGATAGTCATCTCTTCACCGGCGCCGGTGAGTTCGCACGTGATCTCTGTATCCTCGGTGAATGGGTTTGGATAATTCATGGCGCTGAGCAGTTGAAGGAATCTCGCGATGCGGAATTCAATCTCCTGTTGGGATTCATTTCCGTCGAGATCGCTTGCCGTCAGACGCGCCTGATACGTTCCAGGTTCGAGCTCGGGCGATTGGTAGTTCAAGATGACTTGATTAGAGCCGGGCCGATGACTCAAACGATAATCCGTTTCGGGGATTAGCGTAAACTCGCGATTGTCCCGGCTGATTTCGAGATGAATGGGACGGGTGATGTAGTCGATGCCGTTGTCATCCGTAAGCGTCGCTTGGATTAACGGTTCGGAGGAGGCGTGGTCGCCATCGATAAAATTCTGCTTGCCAATCGTCAATTGGAGATCTGGCGGAACCGTATCGGTACTGCGCATCAATGCCAGTGTACCGAGCATCGGCACATCCGCCCGGATGCGTCCGACCTCCTTTGTTTCAAATCGGAAGCTATCCCCGGCCTCAAAGTCCCGATCGCCCACCGTAATCTTGAGCCGCAAACTGAATTCAGAATAGACATATTCTTCCCCAATTCGACCAATGATGGGTTGACCGTTTCTTGACAGGAGACCGCTTCGCTCGCCTTCCACCTGAAAGCGCTCCGAATCAATAAACAAGATGACCCACCGATCCGGTGAGATGCGTGAGTTCTCCTCCAGACGAACATATTGCAGTATACCGGACCCGGTATTTCTCTCACGCATACCGCTGGTATAGAAGCCGGAGGCATCCTCGCCGGGGGCGGCCTCAGGATCGACAGCACTTTGAAGTATCGTAAAAGTCATCACGTCGCCAAACTGAAATGGTATCTCGCCGGACTTAATCCCGATGGCAACACCGTCTCTAAAGTCGCTGGGGGCATCCTCAAATCGGTCAACGGTACGATTTGGATCAATCACCTGTAACGGCGAAGCCTCCTCCAGCCCTTCGCGGATCAGCACACGGTAAGTCTGAGATGACGTAAAGAGCAGCACCCACTTGCCAAGACGTACACCGGCGTCGTCAAATTTAATCGTATTGAGTTCACCATCACCAAAATTCGAGTCACGCAGATTCGCAAGGGCTGATTGGGTTGCCATTGATCCGTTGGGAGACATAACCAATTCCGAGTCGAGGCGTACCCATTTCCTCAACGCTTCCACCCAAAGGTAAATGCCGATTTCCTTCGCCTGTTGCTCGGCGCCTTCGTTGATTGCATCAGTCTGATCCGGCAGCAGATCGCCGATCTCTGCGAGCCCCAACTCGTCGCGGACTGCCTCCTGTAATGCCGGTAGATCGAAGCGGATCTCTGCCGTAATTGGCTGGTTTAATTCCGTGTTCTGCCCCGACGGGGCGTTATCGAGCGTGGCACTGTAGGCCAGCGAACCACTGCCGTTGGGTAGCGTAATCGGTATGAGACTGGGTTGGTGCTCAGGTTTGGGTTGCTGCTGGTTATTCAGCGGTACAATTGTCAGCACAGCGGGGCCATTCTGCGAGACAGCATTGGGAAGTTGTGGCACTGCGCGAGCTGGGATACGAAAATCTATGATAGCGTCCTGGCTAAAGACGCGCTTATCTGCCTTGCCGATCAGGGCACTCTGAACCTGGATGAGACGCGACTGGATATTATCCTCCTCGTCTCCCTCGCGCAGTTTCCCGTAGGAGGTTGGGGCGAAATCGAAGACGGGATCTATATATACGAAGATCTCGTAGGTACCCATGGATAGTTCGTACGGAAGGGTTGCCGTCGAGATCCAGTTGGTGTTCAGTGGATTTTCCTGAAAAGTGCGCGGTCGAAGCAGGCTGTCCTTACCAAAGTTTTCCTTCAGCGAAGTCTTGTGAGGTTCTAGCGGATTTCTGCGCTGCCAGGCATTGGGGCGAATCTGCGTTCTACCCAAAAGCTTTGCACCGGCATCAATCACCTGATCGCCATCCCGATCCGGATTGCCTTCAAAGAACGCGACCTCTAGATTCTGCTTTAGCTCGATGTCTTCAACCTGCTCAATGTCGGCGTTAATCGTCCAGGCGCCCTCTTCATGGGCGTAGCCGTAATAGATTAGCCCGTCTGAAAAGCCGAGTCGCCCTCGGATAGTGACAAGCCGTGCATCAGGTAGTACAAAGGGTCGGTATTCCCGCAGGCCCGATGCGACGGATTGATTGTCGATATCCGTGACGATAATATCATACTGGATCGCCGCGCCGTTACTAGGCAAGGGTAGCGGCTCGGCAACGGTGTACCAGCCCTTTCCACGGGATGTATCTCTGATCAGCGTTACTGTCACCCACTCTCGCTTCACCACATCCCGCCACTCCAGGACCACTTCCTTGATACCTCGGTCATCGAGTTCGTCGGAAACTTGCGTGGATATGCGGAACAGCGTGGGTTGACCAGCGCTATCCGTGCTCCCGGAAACGAGTTCAGCCTGTATATCAAGGATCTTC
>JAPUIP010000076.1 GCA_027296925.1 Candidatus Poribacteria bacterium
TTTACGAAAGGGGGGAACGGCTTCCCTCTTTTTCAAAGGGGGATTGAGGGGGATTTTTTAGAGTGTCTCACTGAAAACTGCAAACGGTATAGTATCTTGACTGATACACCAGATTCGCTCAAGAAACAATATGACGGTGGCCGCCGAATTCCACCCGGGTGCCCAGATTTGTCTCGATCGCTTTCTGATAAATGTAATGCGCTGAAGCCACATCTTCTACGCCCAGCCCCAGCGATTTGAACAAAGTGATTTCCTCGGACGACCGTCGGCCTGGAACCTGTCCCAGCAGGATTTCCCCGATTTCGCCCTGAATGTGGTCATCCCCAATCACTCCCTCCTGCTTTGGTATCAAGAAATCACCGGACTCATTAAAGGTCGATTCGCGGCGGTCCACAAACAGCCGTGATTTCACCACCGCTGACGTGTCGAGTTCGCGGACGGACGGGCCGTAAGCCCCCACAGCGTTGATGTGCACTCCCGGCGCCAGCCATTCACCTATCAGCACCGGCGCTGTAGCCGCTGTCGTCGTACAAATGAGGTCTGCCCCCGCGACGGCCTCCTGGGCGGTTGTCATTGCCGTCACCGGGATGCCGTGCCGTTCCGACCCGCGTTGCGCGAATGTTTCCGCGTGAGCCCGGGTTCGGCTCCACACCCGCACCTGCTTGACCTGGCGTGCCACTCGCATCGCCTCCAGATGCACCTGAGCCTGCACCCCAGAGCCGAGGATGGCGAGATCCGCCGCTTCTGCGCGGGCCAGCAGTTTTGTCGCCACGCCGCTGACCGCCGCCGTCCGGATGGCTGAAACTGCGGTGGCGTCAATCATCGCCAGTAGGCGACCATGCGTTGTCTCGAAGAGCATCACTGCTCCCTGGTGTGAATCGTACGCGGTGCCGTGATTGCTGGGGAAGATACTGAGGACTTTCAACCCCATGGCGTTGATGTCGTCCAGATAGGCAGGCATCATACCGAGCACGCCCACCTTTTCGGGCAGCCACATCCCTTGACGCAGCGGGTTGATGGCGTCCCCTCGTCCCAGCGTTTTGAGTGCCTCCGCCATCACGTTCATGCATTCGTCCATCGGCAGCAATCGATCCACTTCTGTTTGATTGATGATGAGGACTTCCATAGAAACTTCGTCCTTCCCAGATCCGGTTTCGCTAATGATACCATCTTGCATGGTAAAGCACCACGATAAATTCTCGTGCAATCGCCGCTTCGAGAGCTTGAACCTTCCGGAGATTCAAAATCTTCGGAAGGATTTAGCCACTTGAAAGGACTATGCTTCGACCGCCTGATCCAAAGCCCGAATATAGCCGATTGTCCAGGCGAGACCCGCGGCGGAATCTCCGGCAATCGCAGGGAAGTGCTCCGGATAGATCTGCCCCTGGTAGTTGATCTGCTTGAGTGCGCGAATGGAGCCGACCATATCGACCTCGCCAGTACCGAAGGCAACTTCCAGGTAGCCCATGTTCGCCAGGCGTTGTTCAACCTCCGCTGAGACATCACCTGAGACCCGGGTGACGATATCGCGGATGTGGAACATGAAGATCTGATCGCCGTAGTTCAGAATATCGGTCGCTAGATCGTCGCCTGCAAGCTGGGATTTTCCCTGGCAGAACGTGACGCCGTGCACCGGACTCTGGACTTCATTCAGCAGCCGCGACATTGTCTCGTAATTCCAGAGCAGACGGTCGGGAAGGTGATAGTGATGGGTGGAGATCCGAACGCCGGCGTTTTCGGCAATACCGCTGAGTTCGCGGTAAACGTCAACCAGGCCATCCCAGAGTTGAGCTTTCTTGGCTGCATCCGACGGCGCGGGGTTAACATTCAGGTAGAGATGCAGGTAGGGAACGCCAGCCTCACCCATCCCTTGAATAATACGTCCAATGACGTCCAGTTCGCTCGCTCGGGCTTCGGCATCAGAGAAAGCTTCCTGGCTGATGCGTGGCGGGGTTAGCGCAGCAAGAGTAACGCCTCCAGCCGCGTATTGGCGGGCAAGGTCTTTCAACGTGCTGGCCGAGGGAACACCGTCGGTAGCGTCCCCGGCGATTGATGCCGCGCTGGGGACAATGTGGTGAACATCCGTATCCTGACAGAAGGCGAGATTGCGATCGTGATCTGTGCCATAAGGGGCGAAGATGCCTATCTGTAACATGGTAACCTCCGTATGATTCAAGAATTCTAGCTGCTTAGCATTGTCATATTGATGCTGGGCTTTCGATTGATACTGCGCTTTTCGAACACAGGCATCGACTTCACGGGTAAAACGTCAGCCGGTTCATTGATGCGCAGTTTTTCCCTGTCAACGTTCAACCGCCGGGGATGTAGAGGCTGCGATCAGCAACCGGTAACGCGACACGTTCGCCGCCTTGCAAGTGCGAGTGGGCAATCCCAAACTGTGCCTCCACAGATTGCATCGTCACGTCAATATTCCCGTCGGTGCGTTCTCCTGTTTCGATTTCGCGGATGATGTTCCGAATCGTGCACACCGTCGGACTCTCGCCGGTCGGCTTGATTATCTTTTCATCGACCGCCGAACCGCCCTTCACACCACGCCGGACGCAGAAGACATCGCCGTTATCCCATGCGTAGGCGCGCCCTTCAGTACCGTGCACGTCAATACTGAACGGCCCGGCAATCGGCACAAAAATCCCTTCGGTGTTGTTCGCATATCCAATCCGGAAGTATCCGACCATCGGATCGGCGATCTCCTCTCCGGGCGGCGGTACAAAGCAATGCCCGGCGGAGTCATAGTGAGGAAACGCGCGAGGACGCTGTTGGCCCATACCGGCAGCGAGTGGGTCGTCCTTATCCACCAGGCGACCCTCCACCCAGCTTGGCGCCGGATCGCCCAGCAACATCGAAACCAGGTCCAGTGTGTGCGGGTGGTGTTTAATAATGTCGGTATACGTATACATGACGGCATAACGCGGCTCTCCGATATCGCCCCGAGCGATGGCATCACGCAGGCGAATGTAACCGTCGTGGTGTCGGCGCATTGCCCCCCAGTTGAACGCCACATTGTTTCCTTTGAGGGCGGCAACGATACGGTCGGCTTCTGCGAGCGAGGCGCACAATCCCTTTTCGGCGTATATGCCCCGTACCCCATGCTCCGCTGCGAAGATGATCGGTTCGGCGCGTGCGAACGACGGCGTGGTCACGCTCACGATATCCGGCTGCTCTTTCTCGATCATCTCGCAGTAGTCGAGGTACGTGTTGGTGATACCAAACCGTTCGGTAAAACGCTTCAAGCGCTCAGTGCCGCGGTTTGCGACGGAGACCACCTCCGTCTGCTCTATGGCGGTATAGGCGCTGAAGTGTCCATAAGGGCTCGAAAATTGGTTGGGCGAAAGCTCATCTTCAATCAATCCGCCCATGCGGCCGGTGCCGATGATGGCAACGCGATATTCTGAATGCTTCATGGGTGCTCCTTTCGTCTGAAGTGGATTTACCATAATCGTTGAGCGGTCAACCGTTCTTCGTCGAGTTCCAGCCCCAATCCGGGCCCTTCCGGAACGATGATATGTCCCGCCTCGTAGTGCACCGGCGCCTTGACAACACGCTCATGGTAAACCAGCGGGCCGGCAGGATAACACGGGAAATCCACATTGGGCAACGCTGCAACCAGATGGGCGCGGGCGGCCGTGCCAATGGAGAGCTCCACTGTGCTGCCCAGCAACGTCTGAATTCCGAAAATCTCCGCCAGTCCGAACATCTTATAGCACGCGGTCATGCCGGCATAACCCACACCGAGATTGAAAATATCCACCGCTTCGTGGCGCGCCAACTGGACGGCGACGGCGGCGTCTGCGACATGCTCGCTGATTGGTAACGCCACAGCCGCTCGTACGGCGCGAAAATCCTCGATGGGGGCATGATGGCGTCCCTTGACAGGGGATTCAACAAGATTTGGATTGAACGGGGTAAAGCGTCTAATGACATCAATCGCCGTCTCGACGTCAAACCTTCCGCTCGCATCCAGTGCGTTGATCTCTACATCGTCGCCCCACCGTTCGCGCAATTGAGTCAGAAAGCGTTCATCCACCGTCAGGTTCGCGCCGAAATAGTAGCGAATCGTCGAGTGGCCTTGAGCCAGCAGTCGCTCAATGCGCGCAAGATTTGCCTCAACATCGGCTTCGGTCTTGCATGGCGCCAGCGGGTAGGCAAAGGGAATGCGCTCGCGGTATTTCCCGCCGAACAGTTGATAAAGCGGCACGTCCAGTGCTTTGCCGATGGCATCGTGCAGCGCGATGTCAATGCCGCCGACCACTTGATGTTCCCACGTTTGGCCCCCGAGGGCGACCTGGATGGCGGTCAGCTCGAAGGGGCTGCGTCCGAGGAGCAGCGGCTCCAATCGAGCGTGCAGGGCGTTAACCGTTTCCGGCGTCAGGGAAAAGTTCACATCCGACATCTCTCCCAGTCCCGTGATGCCCGCATCCGTGTGTAGCCGGACGATGATGTGGTGCGAAACCGCCTTCTCTGGATCCGAAGGACTGGTGCGTCCCATTTCGCGTGTTGCGTAAATCGGTCTGAGTTCGATGCTCGTAATCTTCATCTCTACCTTTCAATAGTCATAATACGACTTTTTCACTTAGCCCTGATCTAAAGATCGGGCTGATAGCTCAAGTCCACTTCAGTGGACTCGGATTGTTCGTTTGAGTCGTCTTCAGACGACTTTGGCTTTGAGCCAGGTCGGCTGCCCCCTCAAAGTTCCCCTCGAAGCTCGGGACAGGCGGGGCAAGCACCCTCCCTCGAAGCTTACCTCGAAGCTTACTTCGAAGCTTACTTCGAAGCTCAGCACAGGCAGCACAGGCGGCACAGGCGGGATTCCATAACGGGCATTTCACTTCCACGCGGGTGGAGAACTTCAGTTCAAGGCGCCTGGGTTCATAAGTGAAAAACTCGTATGATGTACACGATTTTTCGTGTTGTTGGAGGATTTGATGAAAACGCAAATAAATGACACGCCTCCCGAAATCCAGAGAATTTTGATCGAGGGTTATCGCCGAATGACCCCTCAACAAAAGATGCGGCAGGTCAATGAACTGACCAAATCGGTTCAACAACTTGCTCTGGCTCGGATTCGCAAGCAGCACGGCGAAATCTCTGAGCGCGAACAACGATTACGACTTGCCTCCTTGTGGTTAGAACGCGAAACGATGATTCGCGTATTCGATTGGGACCCGCAAAAAGAGGGCTATTGAAGTGATTCTTGGTGAACCACTCCAAATCACCCGATTTGTCGCAGAGAACACCTTCAGACCCATTTGCGGAATTGGACGGGAAT
>JAPUIP010000760.1 GCA_027296925.1 Candidatus Poribacteria bacterium
TCCTTGCCAGTATTGTTGAGGCAAATCACGATGCGGACGGCATTATCTGGCCCCTCGCCGTTGCGCCGTACCATATCCACCTGATGCACATTGGCAAAGGGGAGGAAGTTGTCCAGCAAACGGAGGCGCTTTATCAGCAACTCCAGACGCAGGGATATGAAGTCCTCTACGATGATCGCCAGGAAGGCCCGGGCGTCAAATTCAAGGAAGCGGATCTGTTGGGGATGCCGGTGCGTTTGACCGTCAGCCAACGCACACTGAAGACGGATGCGGTGGAGGTGAAACTCCGTACTGAGCGAGAGAAGGAACTGGTCAGATTAGATGCGTTAGATCTGCAGCACTACTTATCCCGCGTTGGCGATTCAAGGCGTTAAAAGAGCACAGGGCTTGTATCTACGCACGTAGCTATCAGAATACAATTCTACCCTCCTTTTTCACCCCAGCGTTTTCTGAATGGTTTGGCCGTACCTCGACCTCACCATGTCATTGCGGGATGATGGGCAATACAATGTAAGACGGGTGGTTACGGTCGAGGTACACTGAGTTGTGTGCCACGGCGGTATGGGTGTGTCGCCCCATCGGCTCACCGGTGTTTGGGTTGAGGTCGAACCGCGGAAAGTTGCTGCTTGAGATGTCCACCCGAATGCGGTCCCCCGCCTTGAACAGATTGCTGGTCGGCGGCAGGACAATCTCTACTTGATAAACCTCCCCCGGATTCATCAGTTCTGCCCCCTCCCAGCCGTTTCGGTAGCGCGTCCGTATGATGGAATCGACGAGGTTCATGTGATAGCCGGCCGGATAGTCCTCATTCGGTGGATAGACATCAATGAGCTTCGCCGTGAAGTCCGTGTCCACCGCCGAAGACGAAATCCACAGCTTCGCGATGATGGAGCCCGTCACCTCGACGTCCGCCTTCAATGGAGGCGTTTGAAAAACAAGCACGTCGGGCCGAGCTGCGAGGAGTTGGTACGGGGGGTTGGCACCGACAATTCCCGGCGCTTCTTGCTGGTGTGCTGCACCGTCCAACACGATGCTCCGCATCCGCGCGGAAGGTGGAATGTACTTCTGCCAGAACGGATCGAGGGTATCGCCAAGATCGGCCAGCTCATAGAAGCCGGTGACGGTTCCGGCGATGGTCGGCACGGGGTTGGCTGGATCAGAGGTGAACCGCGCCGGTGGGGCGTTCTCGGCTGGAAGTTCGGGACTGAAGCCGCCATCGGTATGAAGAAAGTAATTGGTATATTCCGTGCGAGCCAGCGGCCACTCGTACTCAGAACGCCATCCCCCGCCGTGATTCAGCCTTCCCTCTCGGTTGCGCCGACCGTTACCCCCGCCCATGACGAAGATTCGCACCGGCGGATCATCCTCCACACCGTTCGGCACGTCTTTCAACCAGCGATCAAACCACCGCAAGCGGTCGGCGTTATAACGTACATTTCCCCATATAGCGGCGGGACCGAAGTCCACGTCGCCGGCGTAGGACATACCTTCCCCACGCATCCCCATGTGCGTCCACGGCCCCATGATCAGGCGTTGCGGCGTGGCGTTCTGCTTCGACATGGCGGCGTAGTAGTTCGTCGTGGCAATTGCGAAGGGGTCATACCACCCACCACTGAAGGTTCCCGGGATGTCAGCGTGGCGGTCGAAGTGACGCTCGAAGTCGTTGTACTCCTGCTTCCAGTACTCATCGTATTCGCCGCGAGTGTAGTAGTCGAAGAGGGTTTTTTCCAAATTGGGGACCACCGCCAGCGGTGTATGCCCCGGCTTAAACGGCGTCGAGAAAACCAGCTCACGCATGTGCGCCATGGCTTCAAAAATCAGGCGCTTCGCCGCCGGATCATCTCGAATCTCCTGGGCATCGTGGGCGTGCAGAAACAGCGCGCCGAACATGTGCAGTTGCATCGCACCGCCCATTCGTGCCTGGTGGGCATAACTGTTGATTGGACCGACGTCGGGCCAGATAGTCGTCAGGTGCGGCGGACGATAGAGCGCCATGTGGGTCTGGACAATTGCTACGTGTGAACTCCCCGCCGTCCCCACACGACCGTCTGACCAGGGTTGGCCGGCGATCCATTCCACCGTGTCGTAGCCGTCACGGCCTTCGTGGGGATTCGCGGTGTGGAAATATTGGCCTGTCCCCTCGGACCGGTGGCGGCCTCGCAGGTCCTGGAGCACCACCACATAGCCATTTGGCGTGAAGAAGTCGGCAATCGCTTCGACGTAGCGTTGGGCGGTCTTGTCATAAGAAGTGCGAGCGAGAATCGTGGGGAATGGGCCGGGCAGCAGTTCGCCGTCGCGGGCTGGACGGTAGATGTCGGTCGCCAACCGTACCCCGTCCCGCATGGGCACCATCACGTCCTTAAATACGACAATCCCGTATTGCGGTTCTGAACCAGTCATCCGCGGATCCTCCTGAGTCGCTATTTTACCGTTACCAGGGGCGTTCCACCGGTACGGGCTGCTCAAGCCCATCCACACGGATGTTTGCGCCGTTGATCCATCGCGCTCGATCCGACGCCAGGAACACCACCACGTCGGCGACCTCTTCCGGCGTGCCGAGCCGCCCCGTCGGGAAACCGTTCTGTTCATACGCGGCGAACTTTTCCGGGGTGGTCCGGCGCATGTTGTCCCAGCCGCCTCCCTCGAAGAGAATCGACCCCGGCGACAGCACGTTTACACGGATGCGATCGTGGACCAACTCAAGTGCCATCGGCTCCGCCAGGAAGATCTGCGCTGCCTTCGATGCGCCATACTGCAGCGTGCCGCTCAACTGCGGAATCCAGCCGGAGATGGAAGAGATGAACACAATCGAACCGCCCCCCCGCTTCCGCATGTGGGGCGTCACCAGGCGTGTGAGGCGGACACCCTGGAAGACGTTATACTGAAACGTCTGCTCCCACTCTGCGTCCGGCGTCTCCATCAGTCGTCCGCCGATGCCCTTTCCGACATTGTTGACGAGAATATCGATTCCACCAAGCTGTGCCGCGGCCTCCTCGACAAAACGCTCCGCCTCCTCCGGCTTCAGCATGTCCCCCGGAATGGCCGCCACGCGCACGCCCGGCACGCTAATTTTTTCTGCCGCCGCTTCAAGCGCCTCCGCCCGCCGGGCGCAGATCGCAACGTCGCATCCCTCCTCTGCCAACGCGATAGCCGTCGCCAGGCCGATGCCCTGGCTGGCGCCTGTTACCAATGCCACTTTCCCTTTGAGATTCAGATCCATTCTACACCTCCACAGGTTCACACTTCATCTTCTGTTCAGAACCACTCGGAACGCGGTGTGTCAATTCTAGCAGGTACATCACCATCACCTCTTCTTCGCCAAAGGTCAAATGGAATGCATCTGAGAGTTCTTCAACATGCCGGATCTGATCGATATGTTGATAGGTTACGGGACTGAAGTGAAAAAAGCTGAAATCGATCACTTTTGCATCGAACCCGGCTTTGTTCAGGAGCTCGGCGGTCCGCAACTGTCCCAACGCAGAAATCTGCATCAAGTAGGCTACCCCGTCGTCCTCCAGCACCTCCGGCAGCAATAAGATTAGGTGATCTAGCATGTTCCGTCCCCAGAAATCGGCGGGGCGATGACTCGTTATCTCGCCCGTCGGATCCACCGGCATCTGATACAGGCTCGCGACGACCAGATCGTATTTCTCGTTCGGAAGGTACGTATAGAGGTCAATGACTTTTCCATTGACCCGTTCCGACACACCGTTTCGGAACGCATTTGTCAGCGTGTTGGCGACGGCTTCACGTTGGATGTCGATTGATTGCACATGGTTAGCCCCGTTCAAGGCGAGCTGAACGGTCAAAATGCCAGTGCCACACCCCACGTCCAGACAGCGCTTTCCCTTGCCGGCCCCTGAGCGAAATAGGTGTTTCCAGATCAGAAAACTCCCCTGAGTGGGGCGAAAAACCCCCGGGTCACAAACGATCTCGGGAAACGGCAGGGGATACAGAATGCGTCCCTTTTCATCCACCCAGGGTTGAAACGCGCTTGACCTCCGATCTAAGTCCGATAGGGGCGTCATGGGTGCTCGCGGATGTTGAGCAGTGGAAACACGTCTGTTGCCGGGCGTCGTTCCTTCCAGCTTCTCTCGCATCGCGGCGATATGCTCCGGCGTGACGCCACAACATCCCCCCACGATCTGAGCGCCCTCTTCTCTCCACTGGCTGGCGAGCGCCGCGTATGCATCGGGACCAACCTGATCATCAAACGCCCATCCCGGATCTAAATAACGTCCCAGATTTGGGTAAGCGCCTAGCGGCATATCCGTAAAGTCTCGCAGCCAGGACACCATCCCGGGCAGATGGTCTACCGGCAGACAGTTAATCAGTAGCGCACCAATACCCATGTCTTCAAACTTGCGAGCGGTCCGCCCGAATAGATCGCCCTCCGGCCCACCCCAATGCTGACCGTATACGCCGCAAACTCCGTATCGGCAGCGCCGGAAACTCAACCAGACTGGAAGCCCCGTCTGTAGCATAAGCTCCACGGCTGGAAGCGTCAGCCCTTCACGGATCAACGACATCGTCTCCATAACGATTAAGTCGGGCGGCTCTTCAGCAAAGACTCGCTTCAGCAAGTGGAGCCGATCCAGATGCTGCGGGGTGTCTATATCTCCATTCAGACTAAACGCCACCGCACATGTATCGGTCTTCCCGGCGGTATCAATCGCTTGACGTGCCAACCGGACTCCCAACCGCGCAACATCCAGCCAGTTTCTCAACTCCGTATGTCCCACCATGCTGCGCGTCTCCATCTCCGGCGCACTCATAATCCCCCAGGTAAAGGTCGAGATGAGATCGCACCCGGCGGCGACGTAACGACGATGGACTTCCAGTGCGGCGTATGGCGCGTGATAGAGCGTCCAGGTTCCCCAGATTCCTTTGTCGCTAATATGATAGTCCTTCAGTCCAGTGCGCTCCAATTCTGTGGCAACGCCACCGTCCAGGATAACGCACTGGTCTGCTGCAATCAGACGCTGAATCCGTTGATAAGCATCGCTATACCGGCTTGCCATTCGTCTTCTCCGTGCGAAGTGCGTACCCTTGCCTCATGCTTTATTATAACGATGCGCTAAAAATCAAACTCGACTTCCACCAGCCGGTTTTCGCGGGCAGCGGTCTCGCATCCTTCAATGCACTGAATCGTTCCCTTTGCCCACTCCGGCGTAATCAGCAATGGCAGCCCGGAGAGCAGATGGTCGGAGACGTTCTTGTAGTACGTTTGCCAGCCACGGTTTGTCACCGTTGGATAGCTGGAAACCATCTTGCGTCCGTCGTCCATGATGGATGTCACGGTTGCATCGCCCTGGAAATTTTCTACAACGATCGAGCCGTGTGTACCGAGTATCGTCCAGAGCGGCTTCTCCACGGCGCACAAGTTCGACTGGACCAGTTGCGCCTCTAAGCCGCTGTCAAACCGCACATACGCCCGGCAGTAGTCTTCGTTTGAGCTTGCATGCCACATCCGCTTAATGAAGTTGCCATACAGCGTCGCCCGCTGATTAATGCGGTTGCCACGTCGATCGTGTTGGGGAACCAATTGCAAGATCTTCTCAAACTGGTGTGCGCCCATATCGTACAACATGCCGCCCGAAATTTCCTTGTGGTCCCGCCACTGCTGTCCGGGAGCGCCATAACCGACCATGTGACACTCAATGGAAAACACGTCACCGATGATGCCGGACTCAAGCGCATCGCGCGCGGTGAGAATATCCGCGTCCCAGTGACGGTTGTGGTATACGGAGAGCATGACCCCTTTTTCACGGGCCAAGGCAATCAATTCGTCTGCTTCCGATACATGCACGACAAACGGTTTTTCGATGATGGTGTGCAACCCGGCTTCTAACAGAATTTTTGTGACGGGGGCGTGATACACATGCGGCACAATCACAATGCCCAGATCGATTAACCCGCTCTGGGCCATCTCCTGCGCATCGGTAAAGGTGGCGATTCCATCTCCTTGATCCTCCGTTGCTGCGCGGAGTCGGTCCGCATCCTGGTCACACACCGCAGCCAACTCAAACCCGTGCGTTTGCGCGATCATCCCAGCGTGATGTTGGCCCATATTGAACAGTGGGCCGTAGCCCACGAGACCGATGCGGATGGGCGGGTTATCCTTCAGCTTGGTCACATAACGGAGTCCCTTCAACAACTGATCTTGGAAGTCGGGATGACGAAAAGCGCGTTCATCGTGTCCGAGCGCGGTGTAAAATACCAACCCATCTCCATAATCTCGCACATAGCCAAGCGGATACCTTTCGCGTCTCCACGTACCATATTGAAAGTAGCGCAGGGGCGCGTCCGTCCGAACCTTCATCTGGTAACATTCATCCACAACGCGAAACTGCTTATTTAGGCGGGGGAGAATATCATCAACGCCATCTTCCGTTGTGACTTCAAACGGCGCGAGCGGATCGTGCCGGATAAACTCCGTTCCGATGAGTGCTATATACGCATCGTATTGACCGAGTCCGGCGTTGGCGCCATGCACGGCAAGCAGCCCACCGCCACCGTTGACAAACGCGGTCAATCCGCGCTCTTGCTCAGGCGTTATGGTTCCGCCCCCGATATACAGTGCAACCGCATCAAACGCGGAGGCATCTACCAATCGGTCGCGGTCATGGCTGACCTCCACTTCAAACTGCCCGGAGTCCTCAGCCAATGGCTGAAACATCGCTGCGAATGTTCCATAAGGGGGTTGTTCCCCATTGACGATTAACAATACTTTTTTCATTATATCTCCAAGATGGATAACTGATCAGATCGCTTACGATACCCTTTAGTGGGCAACCCGATCTAATTCTTCAAACGCACGATGGATAACTTCATCTTGTGACGGGAGCGACATATCTTTCGATTGAGACATTAGGCTATGCCACTGCTGACGTACCCCCGCCTCGTTTTGGTCAATCCGCATGCGAGCTAAAACATGATACGTCTGATCCACGGGGTCAAACCAGCGGGCAACGAGCTCGATTCGATTCAGCACCACATCCGTTTGGGTGCTCGACACCGCCTGTACCTGCGTGTTGAAGCGCTTGAAAATGTGACGGATGCGGGATTGAAAATTGAGCGCCAGATCAATCCGTGAGTCGTTCTCCGCGGTTTTCCAGCCGCTCTCATGCCGATAGCGTGGATTGCAGTGCCCTTGTCCATAAAGATACCCCTTCTGCACCGGCAATGCCTGCAGCCATCTTGGCTTCTCTGCCCCTGTCGGTGAGGCGGTCTTTTGATTGGAAAAGTCACCCGGTTCCCCCAATCCCAAAAAAACAAGGGTGATCTTCGGCGTTCTGTGGATGGCGAGTATTTTATGCTGATCGGCGACCCGTTGCCCCACTGAACGCGGAACCTCCTCCTGGAAATCTTGGGCCTGACGCCGGTTGATGGAGATGCGCTCGCCGCGGATTCGGACGCTGACGTGCTTGGCGAGCTGTTCGAGTCCATCAACGGTTGCGGCTTCAACGGAGGATTCCGGACGAAATTGAGACGTCGGCGCGTACCCCACGGCCGTTGGAGCGTCGTATCGCGTGGGCGTTTGCCAAAACCAGAGTGGATATTCCAACGGCTCTGCAGCAACTGATGGGATAGGATTCTCGGTGGACTTCGCAGCGTGACAGCCGGAGATTGAAAGGATGAGGATCGGCAGACCAATAAACATCAAACGTCTCATGGTTGCACCTCTATGCTGGAGGCATGCGGCTTGCTAATAATGCTTCAAGCAGGGGCCGCACATCTGTGTTGCCTGCGATGTACTGGCTTCCAAACGCATAAGCATTTGCCCCTGCTCATCCCGGAGAGTTGTCAATTCTGTCTGTTTCTGTCTGATACCGTTTTGATTTGGAAATGAGCCTTTTCTGTCATTCTGAGGCTTTGCCGAAGCATCTCGGCAGATGAGATGCTTCGCCCCACGGGATACCTCGAAGCCTGCCCTAGGGTGCGTAGT
>JAPUIP010000761.1 GCA_027296925.1 Candidatus Poribacteria bacterium
GAACGCGGAGATGGCTTAACGCTACATCTCTCGGATTCCGGTGCAAGAATATTAGCTTGAAACTCAGCCCTAGATTGAGGAACGCCTCAAAAAACCCCTTGCCAAACAAATGGCTGGTCTCGACATAATTCCTTTCGCTGCAGCTCGCAATAAACGGGAGCTTAGACTCACGGCAGAACTCTATCGCCAACCACGGATTGCGCCTTAGCCGGCTCAGAACCGTCTCGAAATTTGGTTCCTGCTCGTGTGCGGCAAACACATCCGGTACCAGAGCGAGCAGTTTTTGCAGGAACTCAGTGCCGCATCGCCCCGGCGAAATAACCATGACAATATTCTTGCTGGCTAGTCGTGCGAGCAATTCTTCATCACAGTCAAAACGATTTGATCTGCTGGATTTGCTTCCCCGCAAAACTATTGGACTATTTAAGAGCTGCTTCATGGAATCTCTCAGCAGTTTCCACCCAAACGCCGATACCGAGCTTGTTCCGATGTCACCAAGAAAAATCGGCGTTTCGTCCCGGACCCGGGGCTATTCCCCGTGTCACTCTCACGCTCGCTAACAGCGAATTATACCATTTCATGTGCCAGGAAATTTCACAGCCTGACTTCACATCGGAACCAGCCACCTGAACAGGTAAGCTATAAAGGAATCCTTAACGATAATGGCTGTCAACTCGCAGGGAACTCCTTGCGGATTCCGTCCATGAATTTGGCGCTATGCAACCACCTAAGTCAAGATGTCCAGTAGGACACCAAATCAGCTCGTCAATGAGCGGGGCCCGACTTGGCGCGCCGGGTTGTGCCCAAATTGCCGTGGAAAGTGCTTCGTGCTACGGTCATCGTAGACCTGGGAGGGCCACTCGGGGAATCCCGGATCAGTGGGATGCCTCGATTTTTGAGGCGCTGTGCATGTGACGGGGAAACTATCGGCTCAGATAGTCTTCATATGACAAGACGCGCGAGATTCTCATCCTTCCAAACGAGCTCGATTTCCTGGTGAGTTATGTACTTGGCGATCAAAGTTTGTGAACTCAGCGCCGTTTGATGCGAGATCATCATATGTCAAGAATCTCTAATCGTATGAAGCGCCGCGACGATATCCATCGTCTGAAAACGAGGCCCTTCACGGCCGAAACCCTAAAAGAGTTTCGCGTGAAGCAAGCGCTCAGGGCAGAAATTGATCGGTCGCGACGTTTGGCACGTAAGGACATTTCCAGTTTTCGAATATTTGATGTGGGCTGCGGCGCGGCGCAAACGATCGCTTATCTTCGGGCGCTGGGTTACGATGCCTGGGGAGGAGAAGCGAGCCCCCAACAATTCGATTTAGCTCGCCAAGGACTGGAGGGTATTGGGCTGGATCCCAGCGTGGTCGTTTTGCTTGACCTCTCTTCCGGTAAATACCCTGTTTCCGATAGATCTTTTGATTTCGTATATTCGGATAATGTTTTGGAGCACGTGGAGAATCTCGAATCCTTTGTCCAAGAAGTCGATAGGCTCACCCGCACTGGCGGTCGGGGGATTCACATCTTTCCCTCTCGTTTGAAGCTGATCGAAGCGCATGTCCGTATGCCCTTTGTGCATTGGACACTGAACTCGTCGGTGCGGCTCGCCTTGATACGCTTATCGATAGCCATGGGGATGGACCCGTTATGGAAAAAGACCGAGACAATGTGCCCAAGAGAAGCCGCCAAAACCTACCTGCAGTACCTAAACGATCATACGTTCTATCGGCCGCTGTCAGAAATTCGTTTAGCGTTCCGACGGGTGGGGCTCGGGTGCGACACCCGGCCGACCCGCGACACGATTGCCCAGAAGCCTTTCCTCGCTCCCCTATTTCGTATCCCCGTATTGCCGAAGCTTGCCGAGTATTTGTCGGTGCGGTTCCACACAACGATCCTGCGGACCGAGAAAATAAACAATCAACCTAACAATAAAGCCTGATCGGAGCGGACTTGCGGGTTTCTGGCGCTAAATCCATCGGTCGCAATGCCGGTTGAACGGTGCCGGTACGGTGGCATAGTGTCCAGAGAAGCCGTAATTGGTGTCCGCGACGGCCATCGACTTGGAACAATGACAGAAATGCCTCCTCGATTTCTGATAATATCCCTCTATAGCGGCGAGAACGAGTTCGAGGAGTGTAAGGCTGCTCTCCAGAGACAAAGCTACCCGCACTGGGAATATATAGTCTTTAAAGGGCTTGGCAACAAAGAGGCTCATGTCGCGTGTTATACTGAGTTCATGTCCAGGCCAGAATTCGATCTGTTTATGAAATTAGATGCGGACATGGTCCTGATGCGCGAGAACGTTCTAGAAGAGATCGTAGAGTACTTTAGCAACCGCCGCGAGCTCGATCACGCTGTATTTTCGGTTCGTGATTTTGCGTCAGACAGCGACATCTTGGGCCTGCACGTATTCTCTAATCGTGCAACCTGGCCTATTTGCAGCGAGAGACTTTTCGTGGATCCAGATCCAAGTATTCCTGGGCTTAAAGAGTATGTCTGGGGGCCGCCGGCGCCGGTTGCCCACCATTCGCCGAACCCCAGCGAAGGACAGTTGTTTTCGTTTGGTGTCCATCGAGCCACAAAGGTAATCCAAATCGGGCGGACTGCTCAGTTTCGGACAATGACAGCCCTCGTTCAGTGGAAACTCCTTTTGGGCGTTGCGCAAAAGTTCATGCGCAAGTCTGAACGCCGATTATTGTTTGCACTCTATGGTGCAGAACTTGTGCGCCGTCGGGAGATTGTCTTGTTCAATGACAGTTATAAAGGAGTTGTCGCATCGGAGCATTTTGAGGCTGCCCGGCAGATGTCTACGCCTGCACTGAAGCATGAGTGCGCTTTTTGGTTTGGGTCGCGGAAGCGCCAATTGTTGTGGTGGGCGATGCACGTTGGTTGGCGCGCCTGCGTTGGAGCTGCGAAACGCAATGCATCCCGTATGGTCGTGAGGAGCGGTAGATAACTGCCGCTGGGTTTCCTTCCGTCCTTCTGCGCTACTGTAGCCAACACGGGCTCGAATTGCTTATGGTCCAAATGGATCAAGGAAGTACTCACAAACCGCTCGGTCCCTCCTCCCGATAACGTCCCCGTTAAGATCATTAGTTTGATTCGTTTCCGTTCAAGCATCGCATTATCTCTGGTTGATTATCCGCTTTAGCAAAGAATTCAGTTCATGCGCTATCCGTTCGAGAGAGAAGGACTGCCTCGCCTTCTCT
>JAPUIP010000762.1 GCA_027296925.1 Candidatus Poribacteria bacterium
ATGAGTACACATCCCATCTTCCCTCGCTCGCGAATCAGATCTCTTCGTTTCATGCAACTTCCAATTCAGCAACTCTTCGGACGCAAGGAATGCTTCCGCTGGTGAGTTCGCTGTAAATAGTTGTCGTTCATTTTCTTCGTCCCAGCTATCGAAGTAATCAACGTGTCTCCCAACATAAGGTGGGTCGCAATATACGAAATCTTGTTCAGAAATGCCACTCAGTGTTTCTCCGAAGTCTTGACATACAAATGACCAGTTAGAATTCCTCGAAATCACGTAAATATAGTTAACCTGATTGACTATTTTTGTGATATATGCCTTGGAGAATCTCTGTGGCTTATGGCCAAACGGCACGTTGAAGCCTCCCTTACTGTTAAACCGAATAACGCCATTGAAGCAGGATCGGTTCAGAAAAAGAAAATCTAAGGGGTTATGATTTTCGTTGAATCTGTTTCGCACTTCATAATAGTAATCTTGACCACGGCCAAATAGAATTTCGCCTTCACGTTCGAGGAAACTTCTCACCTTGAGACCATCAATCAACCCACCGGCGATTGCCCTATAAAAGTTGATCAAATGTGGATTGCTATCGGCAAATATCGCATCGCGTGGCATTATGTTGAAACCAACAACGCCCGAGCCCATGAAGGGTTCAATCCATGTCCCTTCAAAAGACCAGTCCACAGTTCTCTTTATCAAAGGTACAAGCTTGCTCTTTATCCCCTGACACTTGATCGGTGGAATCATAACTCTCATCAAAGACTCCCGTTCCTAACACGGGTTTTTCTCGCTTTGGGTACAATCAGCCGAACATCTCCGCCCTTGTATGCAACAAAATCCCTCAAATTCGTAATCTTCTTCGTCTGACTCTTACTATCATTGACCGTAATCTTGCCATAATTCATCCAGTAATCGTCGAACCATTTCTCACCCAAGCGCGAGAACATGCCATGCCCTGAAAGTATATCAGAGATCTTGTTGATACTTCCAATATTGGCGGTATTCCCACTGCCGCTTTTGTCGCTTGCGATCTTCGACTTCTCTGCCACGAAGAATCGAAAGTCCTTTATGACTGAAGCAATCGAATGGAGTTCCTCAAGTCGATAAGTGCGAGTTTCATCTAATTCTCTGTCCGTATGTCTGCTGTAGATAATGCCCAGGCAGAAATGTCCCCAGTATTGACCATAAGGGAATTGGACATTCTTTGAACTACTTCTGTTTACAAAGTATTCTCCGTGGGAACCTAACGTGAATCCATTGCAGAACTCCGGATTGTCTAGTAAGCGGTATGTGGTCTTGCAATCAATGGCGAATTTGATCCTTTCGTCATCAGCATGCACAAGAGAAATGTCGGGATAATAATTCTGATGTTCAGCCAGAACAAGTCGGTATCCAGTTTCTTCCGCAAAGTTGAGAATGCGTGGAAAGAGATGTATCTCAAGAATCTTCGATATTATCTTCGTATCAGAAGAAATCGTGTAGATATTCCGACAGACATCAATGAATCCTTTGATACTCCACTGACCATCCTCCGTGCTAACATGGTCGGCAAGTGACGAGACGAATTGGGAAAGTGCGTGAAAAAACTGCTGTTTGAGTTGAGAATCTCGGTTCATGCACAGTTCCTTTTCGCCCTAACAAGTGCTACGCTTTATTGCTTCCCAATACGAATTTCTCCAAAGCCGCTGCAACGCCATCCGCATCGTTTGAGGCTGTCACGTAGAATCCCATCCCTTTGAGCGCTTCGTCTGCATTCTCCATGACAACGCCCAGCCCCGCAAATTGTAACATATCCAGATCGTTATAGTTATCCCCGATGGCGAAAATCTCCGAGCGATCTATCCCCATCTCCTCAGCAAGGTACCGCAACGGTTGATGCTTTCCCACTTTCGCGCTAGACAGACCAATGAAAGCGCGTTGGCCATTATTGATCTTCACGAGGATCGGTTTGACCTGTCCATTTAGATGTGCCTGAAACGTATCGGTGATTTCATGAACCGTATCCGCCGGGACGACGCAGATGACCTCAATCACGTCAGCGGGCAGATCCGCCGTGAGGTCATCGACCCATTCTAAGCATCCCTGATTTGCCTGCAGATAACCGCGTTGCCATTCATCAATCCGATCGCCGTAGTCCTCAACCCGTATGTTTGCCCGGTCCTGTGTTCCCTCAAAAACAATCGGGCAGAGACCGAGCCCTTTGGCAACCTCCACCACATGCTGCGCAATGGATCGAGGCAGCAATTGGTGGTAGATGACTTCGCCGTTGAGCCGCTTGAGGATGGCGCCGTTGTGGACGGCGAGCAGGAGTTCAGGAAGTTCAAGGGGTAAGACTCTCGGCTTTGCCGTGAAGAAACGCCGCCCCGTTGCAACAACAATCGTCGCCCCCATTTGCGTGGCACGATGTACAGTTTCTTTTGTGCGTTCGGTAATCTTTCCGTGAGAGTTAGTGAGTGTGCCGTCGATGTCGATGGCGACTAGTTTGTATTTCGTCATATCGATTTGCGGGAATGTTCCTTTCATCAAGTTTGGCTATCTTCCTCTTTGGCGCGTTTACCCCCCTCGATGGCGAGGAGAAATGCCTGTCCCTCCGCCGTCATTTCCGCCTCATCAGGAGGTTTTTGTTCGCGTTTCTGTTTCAACACCGGATAAGCATCAACGACAGGCGCCGCGTCTAACGCTGTCAGCGAAGGAGTACGGGACTCAGCCGCCGCAATCGCCGGTGCTAGTTTTTCGAGTTTCCGCTTCATGTGTGTCGCGTTCCTTAAATTCCGGCATGATACGAGACGCGAATAACTCAAGGGACTCGCAAATATCCTCGTGACGGTTTCGACCGGCTTGCTGGATAAAGACCACCTGATCCACGCCCATCTCCTCGTACCTCAGCAGGTGCTCGCGGCAATCACTTCACGGGCTGTCAGGCTGCGAAGACGACTATAATCAATAGGCATATAACTAAGTAATTTTCAGGATTAAAGTCAACATTTTCCAAATGGGTGAGTGGTGAGTCAGTGAGGGGTCGTCAACTCACCACTCTACCACTCACCACTGAACGACTCACCAGACACCAAAATATATAGTTTATTTTTGAAAATTACTTAGACAGTGACAGCGACACGAGATTCCGGAAAGACCACCACCTCCTCCTGTAGGCTTTCAGGTATTGGCACGCCGTCCTCGATAAGCTCCTCAACCACCATTTCAACGACTTCATGGATATGCTTCAGTGCCTCTTCTTTTGTCCGTCCCCACGTCGCTGCCCCATACTTCTCAAGTTTCGGACAATACGCATGCCAGCGGTCATCATCTGACTCGACCATGACTTTGAACGCATAGGTTTTCATGTGTTTCTCCTCGGGAAAGGAATTCAATTTCCCACATATCTCCACGATTTAGCTTCGTGTCTGTTGAACCCACGTATAAATCTGCCGCAGCGTTGGTTCCGACTTCTCCCACACCGCCCTTTTGATCGGTGAGTGGATCTTGATGTAGCTGCAGAAATCGGATCGCTTCGCCCCGAACGCCTCCTTAAAGAAAACCAATCCTTCATTGTCGGGCGGCGATGCCCCCAAATCTACCCACTCATAGCCGGATTCGCATGCCCCTTTGATTGCATGATGGTAAAGCGCGTCATTCGGGCAATACTCCCAGAATTCTGGGACGGAAGCATTCACCCACACGGTTACAGTCCGATTGAAATGGAGGCAGAGGAGTCCGGCGATGATTAGCCCGCTATGCTTCGCAATGGCGAGTTTCGCGATGTCACTCCGGAAAAGGGATTTGAGCAGCGGCAGCGGCTTAGGCGTTCCGCCCAACCGCTTTTGCGTCGCGAGATAGATCTCGTAAAAAGACTCGAGATCTCCAACACGATCCGTATCGTAGATCGTCACGCCAGTTTTCGTCGCTTTCCGGACAGCCGTACGGACAGCCCCTCGGTAAGCCGCCCAGACCACATCATAATCCGGCTGCGTTTTCAGCAGATGGGTAAAAAGATCTTCATATTTTTGATACCCCAATTCATTTAGCCGCTGCCCGTAGGCCGCCGTCTGACTGGGCGAAAGAGTAAAAACCGTTTCGCATAAACCTTGCTCACTGACCAATTCATCCAGGTGAGTGTCAACCGTTTGGAACAGCAGATCGAGATCTACCGATGCTTCCGCAACCAATTGAACCCCGCCGAATAGGTTCCAGGGCATCGAGTGTAACATCTTTATCCCACGGATCGGCTGAAACACGAAAGCAGGCAATCCACCAACAATCTTGCCGTTGTCCTTAATCCAAAAATAGGCAGGCGTTAATTGCTTAAACGCATCTGCCAAAGCATGGCACCATGCAATCGAGTGAAAGGGAAGGCTATTTGGGCAGCCCGTGAGAATTTCTTCCCACAAGTCTGAGTCTTCGTAAGCTAGTGGTTCAAGTGTATACATCGTTCTAGCAGCATCAACAGCATACTTGACTATTATCGGAACATCAACAGTTTGTCCAATGCAATCTGATTTCGTGCGAATTGGCGATCCGGCGATCAAGGGGTCAGTTCGTGTTGCCTTGCTTTAACTTCCGCTTTCAGGTGTTCAAATTTTTCCACACCGACTTCAGCTTTGAGCCGCTCCATATCTTCCTCGACCCACGCCACAATATGTGGGTCTTGGAGGGCAACGCCAATTGTCTTTAAGGCGTTAAAGCAAGCAAGCGCAATGTCGTTGCGATCCAGTTGACGGTAGGTGAGACCCAGTTTGCCCAGCCAAAGCCCTTCGCTCCGCCGATCTCCGATTTTACGACTCAGCAGCAACGCTTGATGATAGTAGTAAGCAGCGGCTTCGTCATCCCCCAGGTGACTGTGAGTGGCGCCCAAATTCCCTAGCCATGCCCCTTCTGTCCCTCGATCTCCGATGGCTCGACTGATAGATAAAGCGCGTTCAAAGTAATCGATGGCGGTCTGCCAATCGCCGCGCTTGCCATAAACGCCACCAAGATTCCCGAGATGTTTTGCTTCACTGCTGGGCTCTGCCATGTCTCTGCTGATTTCAAGCGCGGCTTCGTGACGACGAATGGAAGATTCGAGGTCGCCTTGATTTTCGTGGGTCACACCGAGATTCCCCAGCAACACCGCTTCGCCCCGGCGATCGCCAATCTCTTTGCTAATCGCCAGCGCTTTTTCGTAATAATCGGTGGCAGTTTCATAGTTGCTGAGGTCGTTGTAAATGGTTCCAAGATTTCCCAACGCGGTAAATTCTAAGTGTTTTTCACCACGCTCTTGGGCGAGCGATAGGGCATGATCGAAACTGTTGATGGCGTGGCTGATCTGCGAAGTCTGCCAGAACGAAACGCCAATCGTATGATGGACGCGCGTCGCATACTGCCAGGTATCGTCTGCATCAAGCTCCAATGCCTTCGTGAGCAGCGGGATGGCTTGATCATGATGCCCAACCGTTTGAAAGTTTCGCCTAAACGATATGCCCAGTTGCGGTGTAGCCGTCTTGATTCCGCCGGCGGGTCATCTGTCAAGTTCGGCATCTGCGCGCGTAGATGCTTCAACAATCGAATCTCTTCGATTTTCGCTTCGGTGAGCGACATTGACCGAGACGCTTGCCCACGTTCACTCTGTGGGGAAGACAATTCGCTTTCGCCTGTAAACTCATAGGCCTTGCCTTCCCATATCGAGAATTCTCGCTCAAGCTTCCTGAGCGCGGCACATGGCAGCCAGAGCACGGTGGGATAAGGTAGGTGCTGTTGATATTGATTTCGTTCAACGTTGAGTTGCTGCGCGACCACCGGGGGGTCATCATGGTCCAGCATAATCGACCATTCCAGCCCAACCACCATCAACGCGAGATTGGAAGGGGCTTCCTCTGGGTAGCGCGCTTTCACCGCATCCTGAAGGTACACTCGTAGATTCTCAATCTGCTTTAAGGTCAGATCGATGACGATCGTCTTTTTGCCATGGACGGCGGATTGCTTTTCGATCCAGCGGAGATAAGCCTTCTGCACGGCCGGCACATCACATTTCGCGGCCTGAAGCCAGAACGCATTCGTGCGCTCCAGCATCCGCAGCAGCCGTATCAACTCGTGTTCATCTGCTGCCGAAATCCCAGAAACAGTTTCGACTGGGCTTTTCATCGGATATCGCTTCCTTTTGTAGCATCCTCTGAAATGGGTATGACTCATTATATCCGAAAAATACTGGATTTCGCAAGATTTCTCTCTGCGAACTTTTACCTTGTCATTGCTTCTTAACGTGTGATAAGATGAATAACATAATTTCCCAGCAGTGAAGATTTTTCCGCCCACTAAGGAATGGAGATTTCAAACTCCCACATTTGTCATTCTGAGGCGCTCTGCAAGCCTGTCCTGCCTGTCCCGCCTGTGCCGCCTGTGCTGCCTGTGCCGAGCTTCGAGGTAAGCTTCGAAGTAAGCGACTGGAAGGAAGCTTGTACCGAGCTTCGAGGTATGCCTGTGGTGCTTCGAAGTAAGCCCCTCAAAGTTCGGGACAAGCCCCTACGGGATACCTCGAAGCTCCCCTCGAAGCTCGGGACAGGCGGCACAAGTTTCCCCCACAGGGATTCCTTACAGTCACTTTCAGTCACCGCACGCTTGAAAGTGACTGAAAGGAAACGGCTCATGTCAAGAGAAAGTGCAAACAAGCCGCAGATCATCTTGTCAGAACAAGCTGGGGACTACACCGCCACCCAGAAGC
>JAPUIP010000763.1 GCA_027296925.1 Candidatus Poribacteria bacterium
GAACGAACATCGAGCGGTTTCATCAGAAGCAACTTCGGAATTCGTGGATGTCTACCGAAGCGGATGGCGTGGTCTTGGGACACCTTATTCGCCCATTGAACCGCGTCGGCGTCTGTGTGCCTGCGGTGAGTCAGTTGCTGGTTTCCTCACTGATGATGAGTGTGATTCCCCCGAAAGTTGCCGGCGTTGCGGAGGTTGCGGCCTTCATTGGGCCGATGCGAAATCGGAAGATCGATCCGCATATGCTCGTCGCCGCAGCCGAATGTGGTATCCGCGAGATCTACAAGTGCGGAGGCGCCCAGGCAGTCGGTGCGATGGCTTACGGCACAGACACCATTCCGAGGGTAGACAAAATTGTCGGTCCGGGAAATCCGTATGTCCAATTTGCCAAGAAGGAGGTCTATGGGTTGGTGGGCATCGACAAGCTCGCCGGCCCGAGTGAAGTCCTCGTCATCGCCGATCACACGGCGAAAGCCGCTTATATTGCGGCAGATCTGATTTCGCAAGCGGAACACAGTCAGGATTGCTGCGCGATTCTGGTGACGACATTAAAAGGGCTTGCCGAGCAAGTTCGCAAAGAAATCGAATTACAGATGAAGGACTTGCCGCGTCAATCCGAACTGACCGGTGCTTTTGAAAACTACGGCGTTGCATTCGTCGTCGCGGATCTGGCTGAAGCGGTTGCGATCACCAATGAGATTGCCCCCGAGCACGTCGAGTTGGAGGTGGAAAATCCGCTTGCGTGGATGGATGGCATTCGCAACGCCGGAGCGATTATGCTCGGGCCTTACACCCCAGAATCTGTTGGGGACTATATCGCCGGACCGAATCATGTGCTGCCGACCGGGGGAGCGGCGAGATACGCATCCCCACTGAGCGTTGATGATTTCTTGAAAAAAACGAACATCATATCCTATACAAAAACCGCTTTAGAAAAAGTCACGCCGGCGGTCGTCAAGCTGGCACAAATCGAGGGTCTTGATGGACATGCAGCGGCGATGGAGATACGGTTTGAAGAGCAGCAGGATTAGCATGCGCAATCCAAAGTGCTTTGAACGTGATACAGTGAGGGAGTACATTCGGATGTCCTCAATTTTGTTTATGTGTGTGACCGCACTCGCCGGCGCCGGAGGTCGCCATCCGGATGACACATCCGATCTCCAGCCGGTTGCAACCTTTTCAATCGTTGGGCGCGACCCGCAGAATGGCGATCTCGGCGTTGCGGTTCAGTCGAAGTTCTTCGCTGTTGGGGCTGTCGTGCCGTGGGCAAAGGCAGGCGTTGGCGCAATCGCCACCCAATCGTGGGCGAATACCACCTACGGACCAAAGGGGCTAGAACTTCTTGAAAGCGGACTGACCGCTCAACAGGCGTTAGATCGCCTCATCGCGGCCGATGCCGGCAGAGCGCAGCGTCAGGTTGGCATCATCGACGCAAAAGGTAACGCCGCCAACCACACCGGCGATGAATGTCTTGAATGGGCGGGCGTGGCCAAAGGGGAGAATTATACCGCGCAAGGCAACATCCTGGTGAGTGAAGAGGTCGTCAAAGCGATGGGGCTCGCGTTTGAGGAGACCGCGGGAGAACTCGCGGAAAAGCTCATGGCTGCACTCGTCGCGGGTCAAGATAAAGGCGGAGATCGGCGTGGACAGCAATCTGCCGCGCTCCTCGTCGTTCGTGAAAAGGGCGGGTACAGCGGCTTCAATGATCGGTATATCGACCTCCGCGTTGATGACCATGAACGACCGATCGACGAACTCCAGCGCCTGCTGAAGATACAACTTGGAATGCGGTAATTGACAATCAGTGACTATTGTGATGAAAGCGAGAGGAAAAGATGATCCAAACAGTTGAGGCTATTATTGATGAAGATGGGACGGTTCACCTTCTGGAGCAAGTTGAAATTTCTAAGCCTCGGCGGGCCCTTGTCACCATCTTGAACGAAGATGCGACTGAAAAAAGTTCAATCGTCAGTGTAACGACTCTACTTAGCGAGGAATCGCTGGCAAGAGACTGGAGCCGACCTGAGGAGGATGAAGCATGGTTTCACCTGCAGCAGGAGCGGTAGTCCTGGTCCCCTTTCCTTTCTCGGACCTTTCAAGGGCGAAGCTAAGACCCGCCGTTGTTTTGGCTGAGGCCGGTCAAGATGACTGGATCTTGTGTCAGGTTACCAGCAATCCTTATTCAGATCCACAGGCAATCACCATCACTGAGACGAGCTTTGCCCAAGGTTCATTGCAGAGAATTAGCTACGCGCGTCCGGGCAAGCTTTTTACAGCCAATCGTCAACTTATCGTGAGACAAGTCGGCGTGCTTAATGGAGATGCCCTGAAGGAAATCATTGAACGCATCGTTGAGATGCTGCACAGTGAACTGAATACCCAAGGAAATACCTCCTGAGTACTGAGAAGTGTTGCAAGCAAGTTTTGCGCTTTCAATTTGTTGATGGTAGAACAATGGAAAATCCACTGCCTCCTGCGTATTTCGATCGAATCGATGAGACCGACGATTCCCTGTTTTACGCTGAACCCCGTATCGTCACTCACATTGACGACGATGCGATCGCTGCGATTCAGGGCTTTTTTGATGAAGTCCTAGCGAGAAACGCCGCCATCCTAGATCTCATGAGTAGCGCCTTCTCCCACCTCCCGGACGGATTTCCCGCCGACCGTATCGTCGGATTAGGCTTGAATGCAGTAGAACTCCATGCGAATCACGCCTTCGATGAATACGTCGTTTATGATCTCAACGCCAATCCGACCCTTCCCTTCGCCGACGGGGAATTTGCGGCGGTTGTGCTGACCGTTTCCGTTCAATACCTCACCCAACCCATCGAAGTCTTTCGCGAGGTGCACCGCATCCTCCTGCCCGGCGGTCGGTTCATCGTCATCTTTTCCAATCGAATGTTCCCGACCAAAGCCGTGCATATCTGGCGTGCGACCTCCGATGCCCAGCACGCTGAACTGGTGCAGCTTTACTTCCGTCAGGCTGGCAATTATGAAGGGATTACGGTATTAGATCGGACACCGCAATGGGATGGATACACCGATCCGGTTTACGTTGTCATGGCAACCAAACCGGAGTGACGTTTGGAAATTTAGCTTGTTGGATTTTCTCTTGACTTTTCAGATCTATTTCGTGACAATTAACGCATATTTCAGTTCGCGCCGACTTGGGGAGGAAACAGTAGTGAGATCATTCTCAATCTTTCTAAATGGTTGGACTTTACCGGCATTCGGAGGGAAGCTTAATTCTACCGTTAAATAGCTCTGAGTAATGCGCCTTCCATGGTTTGAATGCGAGGAAGAGGACAATATTATGCGTATACGAAAATTGGAGTTGCATAATTTCCGGATGTTTTCGCATCTGGTACTTGAGAACTTACCAAGTTTTATCTTGCTTGTCTCCGAAAATGGGCTTGGCAAATCGACAATCCTTGAAGCAATTGCCGGCATCAAGGATCTTGTCATCCCTTATGACCGGGAGACATACCAGTATCAGGAAAATTGGGAGAACAAGACATACTCAGTTTGGCCCAATTACCTGCGAGATCCTGTCAAACTCGGTGAGGAGCAAGCAACCATCTCTCTTAAAGTAGAGGCTAACATACATGAACAGGAGTGGCTGAAAGCGGAAGGCGTTAATGACAAGATTGGATGGGCAAAGTTTAAGATCGAGAATGGTCAGTATATCACCGACAGACAGGTAAATCCCACAATCGAAAAACTGTTCAAATATCATAAACCGGTCGAAGGTATTGGTTTCCTAGATTATATTCGTCCCTTCCGATATTTTGATAGACAAGGTATCGGCAATCCCACCCGGGCAGCGAATGATGATCAGATCAAAAACCTCTTTGCCGATTTTCACCGTCGCTGGACTGACCAACAGAAATTTACTTCTTTCAAGACTTTCGTTGTTAACTCTGAACTCAATGATCTCGCCTATAAAAAAGAAACAGGGAAGAGTATTGACTCTCTGAGTGTTCTTCAGGAAGTCTTTGACCTTTTCTTCTCGCCGAAGAAATTCCTCGGCTATGGCAAACTTGCTACCGGAGAACCTGATGTAATTATTGATACACCACTTGGGAAACTCAATATAGACCAAATGAGCGATGGTGAAAAAGAAATTCTCAATATTCTGGGCCACCTCTATCGCTTTCGCGACCTTCAGAATGTTGTGCTTTGGGATACTCCCGAATTGCATCTAAATGCTGCGTTGGAATCACGGCTTTATGAAGCCTTGCAGCAAATCGCCCCACAGAATCAATACTGGATTGCGACACACAGCCTTGAACTTATTGATTCTGTGCCGCTTGAAAATATCTTTGTTATTCGCCAAGACGATAATGATGTATGGGTGGAAAGATCGGAAACGGAGAAGAGAAAAGAGCGGATTCGACTTTATCGGCAACTTGGCGCTCAAGTGGGGCGACAACTCATTGCTTCTCGTGTTGTATTTGTGGAAGGTGAAGATGACGAACGGATTCTACGATACTTTGAGCCCCATATCGCGTGTACGACAAAGTTCGTTGACTGTATAGGGATTAGACGATTAAAGGGAATCGTAGATTTATTAGTGAAAGCCAGCGACGATGATAATTTTTGTGCAATCTGTGATCGGGATGATCTGACCGACGATGAAATTCAAGAATTTGAAGCAAAGGGCAGAGGGCGCTTATATGTCTGGCGTCGGAGGGAAATTGAAAACTATCTACTGGATGAGGCGTCTATTTGGGCAGCTATTCGAGATTGGGAGAGTTTGGAACCGAATGAGGGTATTGAGTTCAAAAGTGAAGAAGATGTGTTGAATGCGCTCAAGGAAGCCGCCGACCAAACCAAGGGCGAGGTTGTCGCCAAGAAGGTTTCATATTTCCTTCATGGTCTTACAGATGCGATTCAACTGGAAGCGCAAGAATTAGAAGACTCATTAAAAAAGGCTCTTGAAAGACGGCAGGACCTCTTTAAATATGGCGATGTCGACAAGCAAGCGCAACTGATAGATCAGAAGCGAAAGGAGGTGGAGAGGCTATGGCCTGAGTTTTGGAAACAGGAATGTTTAGGCAAGGAAACACTTGTTCATTACTTTCTTCGTAACAACTTTAAGGTGAAAAAGAATGACGACACCACTATCCGGACCTTCTTGGAAAGGATCTGCAAGCAGATGAAATCACAAGGGCGAATCCCTGAAGACATTGAAAGAGCAATGCGACTTATTCGCGGAGAGCCCATCGATAATGATAAGAAGGTATGGTCAGGATGTATGTCTTCAACAGGCAAAATTGTGGGCGATATTGTTTCTCCTGTCCTTGAAGAAGAGGATTGGGAGGTATTGAAAAAGTGAGACTCCTTTTGGATACTCATATCTGGATTTGGAACTTCGTGATCAAAGCGCTTGAAAATGAAAAGAATGAGATTTGGCTTTCTCCAATATCCGTCTGGGAAGCCTTGATTTTGATAGAAAAAGGACGCATCATTTTGAATATTCCACCCGAACAGTGGGTGGAGCAGGCATTAGAACAAGCACCTGTAAAGACAGCACCTCTGACGAAATGAAGTTGCTATAAAAAGTCGGTCTCTTAAACTTCCACATCAAGACCCCGCAGACAGATTTATCGGGGCGACAGCGTTAGTTTACGGCCTTACTTTAGTCACCGCCGACAGAAAAATGGCTTTGTCCCAAGAGATCCCTTTGTTGGTGAGTTGATTTTAACCTCAGAAAGGAGCATATTGAATCATGACTAATACCAGCACCGAACAGACTCAGGAATTTGAGTATAAAGCGGAGATGAAACAACTCCTTCATCTCATTGTACATTCGCTCTACATGCATCCGGAAGTCTTCCTTCGTGAGTTGATTTCTAACGCTTCCGATGCCCTGAATCGGGTACGTTTCCGGCAGTTGACGGATAAAAACATCCTGAACCCGGATGCGCCGCTGCGGATTGACATCGCTGTTGATTCCAAAGCGCAGACGCTCTCCATTACGGACATAGGCATCGGCATGACAAAAGAAGATCTGACGGATCGGATTGGCACCGTCGCCAGTTCAGGAACGCTGGAGCTTTTGCAGCGAATGAAGGAAGAAAATCGCCCGTTCGACGGTAATCTGATTGGCCAGTTCGGCATCGGTTTTTACTCTCTGTTTATGGTGACCGATGAGGTAACGATTGAAACCCGACATGCGGATGCGGACTCGAACGGATACCGATGGCAATCAATCGGTGAAGACAAATTTTCCATCAAGGAAATTGAACGAGCGCAAAGAGGTACGACGATTTCCTTCAAACTCAAAGATGAAGCCAAGGAGTTTAGCGAATCGTACCGGGTTGAAGGAATCATCAAGAAATACTCCAATTTCGTTGATTTTCCTGTTTCGGTCAATGGTCAGCAGATAAACACTGTCAGCGCGTTGTGGCAGAAGAACAGAAATGACGTGACAGAGGAAGAGCGGAATGAGTTTTATAAATTCATCTCCGACGACTATAATCCGCCGCTGGGTCACCTGCACCTCTCTATTGAAGGGCGTGTGAATTTCAAAGCGCTGATTTTTATCCCGGAAACGGCGCCGTTGAGATTCTTCAGAGAGGAAGATCTCAAATCGTTACACCTCTATTCGGACCGGGTCTTTATCCAGGACGATTGCAAAGAACTGCTTCCCGACTACCTCCGCTTCGTATCGGGGGTCGTGGATACCGAAGACTTGCCTCTAAATGTCTCCCGCGAGGTGACGCAATCGAGTCCAGTCATGGCAAAAATCCGCGAGGTCTTAACCGGCAGAATCCTTTCGATGCTCGAAGGCTGGGTGAAAAATGATCCGGAGAAGTACGAGAAATTCTTCAAGAACTTCGGTCTCCTTTTCAAAACGGGAGTCAGTTCAGATTTCGCCAACAAAGACCGGCTGGTCGATCTCCTCCGGTTTGAGTCGACCAAAACCGAGGCAGGGAAGTTGACCGCACTAAAGGATTATGTCGCCGGCATGCCGGAAGATCAGACGGAGATCTATTACCTGTCGGGCGATAGCCGGGAAGCCGTAGAGCGGAATCCCAACCTGGAATATTTTAAGAAGCGAGGCATTGAGGTGCTGTTTTTTATTGACCCCGCGGATATTTTCAACATGCCTTTGCTCACCGAGTACGACAAAAAGTCGTTGAAGAGCATCGAAAACGCAGACCTCGAGCTGAAGCCGGACGAAGAAAGTCAAAGCGATGCCCTGACCGAGGACGAGGCAAAGCCGCTCATTGCCGTCTTCAAGGAGACGCTTGGCGATAAGGTGGAAGACGTGGTCGCCTCGAAAAGGCTAGTCGATTCGGCTGCGACGCTGGTCGTCGGCGCGGGTGGGATGGATGCACAAATGGAGCGGATGATGCGGATGATGAACCAAGAATACAGCGGTTCAAAGAAGATCTTAGAAATCAACCCGTCCCATCCGCTGATAAAGAATCTGGCGCAGCTCAACCAGAACAAAGGAGATGAAACACTGATCAAAAGCTGTATTCTGCAGCTTTATGAAGGTGCATTGTTGATTGACGGGAATATGAAGGAGCCCGCTGAATTCGTCGCCCGGATGACGGGGCTCATGGAACAGACGACCAGATGAGGGCAAATATGAACGAGACAGACGCAAACTCCGCAGTGCCTGACTGGATGGTCATCCGGAGAAGGAGTGGGCGGAGATAACGCCGACTCAGGCCGGTTTTGATCCGGCACAGTTTAATCAGATTCTAGCCGATTCTGCTCCCCGCGGAGCGAACTTCGGCGGAGAGGTGCATGATGAGAACAACTGGGGGGCGGTGCTATCAAGGGACGGTTACCTGGGGCAATCCAGACTACAAATATCAGAGTGCGTCATTAGCCAAGGCGTTTAGCTGGGCGCTCGTGGGGCTCGCTGTGGACGACGGCAGACACTTTCAAGAAGTCCGTTGCGAGCCCTGTTGTACATCGTGAGTTGGAGGATACTCCATGAAACCGCTTACACGCGAAGAGATCGCGGCAACTTTGCAGAAATTAGGGCTGCAGTCGGGCCAGATCGTCTTTGTGCACAGTTCGTTGAGCAGTATCGGGTACGTCGAGGGCGGCGCTGATACCGTAGTTGATGCCTTCCTTTCCGTGCTCGGCTCAGCCGGTACACTTGTGGTGCCGACCTTTACCTTTTCTCACGACAGGGGAAGCACCCCGGTGTTCGAGCCCGATAAGGCGCCCTCAGAGATGGGCCGGATTACCGAAGTAACCCGGACACGGCCCGGGGCGCGGCGGAGTTGCCACCTGCTTCACTCTGTCGCTGCGCTTGGGGCACATGCCGAAGAGATTACCGCGGTTCACGGTCCTTCGGCTTGGGCGGCTGATGGGCCGTTCTGGAAGCTCTACGAACTGGACACGCACATCTTAATGCTGGGCGTGCCCTACCTGCGCTGCACCTTCTTTCACGTGGTGGAGCAGCTTGTGCAAGTCCGCTACCGACGTTGGTCAGAAGTCAACGCCAGGGTACGCGACCCGAATGGCCGGGAGCAACCGCTGCTCACGTTGGTCTATAGCCCGAAGCCCGGCTTCCAGGGAAACGACTTCAACAAGCTAGGGCGATTGCTGGAGGATCGAGGATTGGCCCAGGTAGGTGGGGTGGGCAACGCTGTGGCGAGACTTTTCCGGGCACGTGACGCGCTGGAAGTCGGGCTGGCGGAGTACCGGAAAGATCCATTTCTCTTCGTCATGACCGAAGACAGCTACACGCCGTTGCGAGATGGTGTGCTGACCGCCGAACTGCATAATGAGAAATCGGTGCTTTCGGCGGCACAGATCTATCGAGGGGAACAAGAAAGGAAATACCGATGAACGGTGAACTCCAAGCTGCAATTGATCACCTGACGACCTACGGCTACTGCCTGCTGGCGGATCGAATTCCCGCGGATCTGGCCCGGAGCATGGCGACGCGATTCCTCGAATTGCATGCCGATCCGAAGTGCCAGCCTTACAACACAGGTGACCGGTACTATCAGACGCTATTTGGCATGATGAACCTGGACGATCGAGTCTGGACGTGCGCGAGCCATCCAGATACGGTGGCAATCGCGCGGCACTTTTTGGGCCCCAACTGCCGGGTGGTCGAGGCGTGTTCCAAACCGACTTGGCCCGGCGCGCCGGGGCAACACCTGCACGTCGATTCCGCCCGGGAATTCGCAGCGGTCCCGGACGTGCCGTGGCTGATCAATACCATCTGGATGCTGACGGATTTCACCGTAGATAACGGCGCGACGGGCGTGGTGCCGATGAGTCATCGCTCCCGCCGGAAATCCCCGCCTCCAGACATCACTCCAGACAGCCCACTGATCAAGCCGATCACCGGACGCGCGGGCTCCGTGATCTTGTGGCACGGTGGGACATTCCACCAGGCTCGCGCAAACACAAGTAACCAGATCCGCGTCGGACTCAACATCGCCTACTACCCCCGCTGGTTCAACAACTGGATCGAAGGGGGCCATCAGCCGATCTGGCCCGAAACCTACCAGCGCATGCCGCCGGAAATGAGGCAACTGTGCCCTGGACTTCTTGGGCATAATCGTGCAGACAGATATGAAGAATTTTAGATTTCGCATACCATTTTCTGATCCGGAAGTGATACGATTCGCCAGAAATCATAAGGAAAGATTCAAATGAAACGTCTCATGTTTTGCTTAGGATTACTTGCTTTATTCCTTAGTACCCGTCCTCAACCTGTGTTTGCCAGTCTCTTCGCTGAAGTCGGTGAGGCGGGCAATCTACCTGCAACCGCACAAACGACTGTCGGTGTTGGGATGCTGACGGCTATTGAAGGCACTGTCATTAGCCGTTCCGACCACGACATGTTTCAGATATTCATCGCCGAGCCCGCGAACTTCTCCGCTTCAACAAACAACCCGGGTACGATCCTGAGCATTGATGACGACACCCAGTTATTCCTTTTCGACATTAATGGCCTTGGTGTACTCGCCAATGATGATGATCCGGATGACATCATCAACTTCTTACCCAAAGCTGCGATTCCTCTTGGCGAGTTTAGCGGGTCTCCAGGACTCTACTACATTGCGATTTCCATTTTTGACAACGACCCGATCAGCGGCGGTGGGGAGATTTTCCCCGACGAGCCTTTTGATGCGGTGGTTGGCCCAACCGGTCCAGGTGGGGCATCCCCTATCACCGGTTGGATCTT
>JAPUIP010000764.1 GCA_027296925.1 Candidatus Poribacteria bacterium
AATATCATATTAATGATGCAGGTAAAGTTTTGGGGATTCTGTTGAGTATGATTCGTTCAGTTTGAAGCCCATGAACCCATTTCTTTTGAATTTGCAAAGGAAAGCAATTAGACATCATGAAAATTGCAGTCTTCGTCTCCGGCAGTGGAACGAATTTACAGGTATTAATCGATCAGCTTCACCGCGATAATACCAGCGGTATTGAGATTTCCGTGGTGATTAGTGATCGAAAAAAAGCGTACGCACTCACCCGTGCGAAGGAAGCAGGCATTCCCATCTATGTGGTAAGAGTCGGAGATTTTCCGGATCGAAATGCGTTTGATGCAGCAATTTCAAGAATCATTGACGAACACGAAGTGGAGTTAATCGTTGTAGCAGGCTTCATGAAACTGTTTCAGCCGGTATTTGTGCAGAAGTATCGCAACCGCATCATCAATATCCACCCGTCACTGCTGCCCGCGTTTCCGGGCGCGCACCCAGTCCCCGATACCCTCGCCTACGGTGTGAAGGTCAGTGGCGTGTCTGTCTTTTTTGTGGACGAAGGCGTTGACGCTGGGGCAATCATCGCGCAGGTCCCGGTGACCGTATCCGATGATGACGATGAAGAAAGCCTGCTCGCACGCATTCATGTTGAAGAGCATCGACTTTATCCGCAAGTTATCCGGTGGTACGCGGCCGGTCGGCTCCAAATTGTTGGCAGAAAAGTCATCGTGAAGGAGGCGTAATGGTGATAGGGATTTCGACCATGTGGAATGCGCTGAAGCAATCGGATGGTGGGGCGCTGATTGATGAACTCAGTGGACTTGGATTTGATGCCATCGAATTAAGCCGGCACCTGACAAGGGAGCAGATTGAACAGATCCGCTTTCACTCGCAAGAAATCAAGATCTGTTCTATCCATAACTTCTGTCCCATGCTGCCCGGTGTTCCGCAATCGCGGGCAGAAAACGATCCGATTCACTTATCGAGTCTAGATGCGGATGAGCGAGGAGAGGCAGTCAGGCGGACGATTCGGACGATGGAGTTGGCGGTCGATATCGAGGTGCCGATAGTCGTGCTGCATCTGGGCGAAGTGGATACTTACGATCGATCCTACCTGATGTACGATCTTTACGAATACGGCGAACGGGAATTTGAGGCGTTTAGCAAGAAAGTGATAGAAGCGACCGATTGGCGCGAACGGAAGCAGGCAGAGCATCAGGACGCCGTGTTATTCAGCCTCGACACGCTGAACGAGAAGGCTTTGCGGATGGACCTCTACCTGGCAATCGAGAATCGCCCCCGCTACTACCAAATCCCCGACTTCGACGAGGTCGGCATGTTTTTGGAGAGGTTTGAGGGGAGCAACATGCGATACTGGCATGATGTCGGTCATGCCATGCTGCAAGAACGCATCGGTCTCTGTTGGTCAAATCGGTGGCTAGAGGCGTACAAGGACCACCTCATCGGTGTCAACCTGCATGACCTCAAAGACCTTGAGGCGTATCATCCACCCGGATTTGGTGACCTCGACTTCAAGGAGATTATGGCGCAGATTCCACCAGAAGTCCCAAAGGTATTGGAACTGCGGCATGGAAGGGCAGAGGAACTCGAAGAGGCGCGGGAGACTTGCCAATCGCTGGTGCCAGTTGAAACGTCGGAGGCAGATTAGGCAGGTGGTAACTTCATGCGACGGGCGGTTTCGCCGTAGGCTTGACTGAATGGCAACGCCACCACATAGCCTTCAAGATTGAGGACAACCTCCGGGAAATCCTCACGGAATCCGAACTGATGGATTTTTACCCGCGTGATTTCCTCGGTTTCCGGAACATAGATCGCGATAAAGAGTTTCTTCTCCGGATGGTCTGGGATCGGCAGCGCGTTTTCCCACTTCTCAACCGTGATGTCATGAACGTTGGCGCCAACAAAGTAGATGAGATCGATCATGACAAACGTCAACCCGTGTACGATGTACTCCTCATATTGCACGGCATAGTAGCTTCGCCGCAAACGATTCTTCGGCGATATTAGCTCCATCACTGCTACGGGCAGCCCCCAGCGATTAGAAATCATCAGTTGCTTATCCGTCGAAATTGCCGGGCGCTTCGCAACAAAATCCAACGTACTCGGAAAAGCCGTCTGCGCATCAGACATCTCGGGCGGGGGGACTACGGGACTTTTTGTGAGGACCATATCCGGTTCGATTTGTCGATTGACGTAAATCTTTCCGGTCGGCGTCGCAGAAAAACCTTCGGGCAAAAGATCTTCATCTACCATGATATTTGCCATCGCATGGATGAGTCGATCGTGAAATGTCTGCCACAGATACTCATATTCTTTCCAGTCATGGACCGCCATTTTAGTCCCCCACTTCGGCAATGTCCGGTATAGCTTTTGCAGCGAAAATCATGCAACTTTCACACCGGATACGACCGCCTCCATCTCGCCTACCAAAGGTCGTCGCCCGATAAATAACCCCCCTGCCTATCAGTCCTTCCGCGTCGTGAGTTACTTCCAGGCCAGCGCCGGCGAGCGCGGATTGATTTGGAGTACATCGGATTTTCCTAGGTTGGATAGCATCGCTCGATTCAGATTTACAATCCAAGCTCGCCAGACCTCGCCCAACAGAGTCATGCTGACCTTGATGTGCCAACGCCTGTCATTGTTTCCGCTTGCTATTATTTTCGCGATCGGTCGTTATTTTTTGTAAAAGTCATCATTGAGTACAATCGGCGGGCGATTATAACGTAAACGAATCCTATTTACGGTAGAAAGCAGAAAGGGACGGCCAATCAGTTTGCGTTCCAGATTTCGCTTGCCCGGGAAATCGCAGAGAATCACGCCAACAAAGACGGTTAGGATGCCCTGTCCCGGTGTAAAGAGCATGATGAATCCAGCGATCAGCGCAGCCACGCCAAACGTATTCTTCAGGATGTGCAGGAATACG
Organism: Candidatus Poribacteria bacterium; assembly: GCA_027296925.1. Lineage (GTDB taxonomy): Bacteria > Poribacteria > WGA-4E > WGA-4E > PCPOR2b > JAPUIP01. Next base: position 2,927 of record JAPUIP010000764.1, read on the forward strand.
CGCAAAATGGGGTGCCTTATACTGCTTACGTGCTTCTTTCGTGTGAAATAATCCGGCGGCAGGGAGATCATGAGCGCCGAGACTCCCACGAGACTGCCAATGATAGTAATGACAGAAAAAATCAACACCCACAGCCAGTGGAATTTGACCCATTCGGTGATAAATTCAATCACGAACAATTTTCGTTTCCATATCAGTTTTGCTGATTTTTTAGCCGACCTATGATTGCCTCCGTGGCTTCAACGACCCCATACGCACGGCGACACAGATCTAATGTAACTTCCTGCACATTATTCCAGAGCGTCGCGGTCGCATCGCTGACAACCCATACCTGATATTCGTGATGCAAAGCGCTGATTACCGTGGCTAACACGCAGATGTCCGTCATCACGCCGGTCACGATCAACTGCCGTCGCTTGAGACTGCGTAGCGCGTAATCCAGATTCGTGTTGTGGAACGCATCATAACCGTGTTTATCCACGACCAGATCGCTTGCATGCGGCCGTAGCTCCGGAACAACCTCGACGCTCTTATCGCCTAACATGCAGCAACAGATTGGCGGTTTGTGCTGGGAATGAAGTTCACCGATGAGGTTTGGCACTTTGGGGGAATAGACGAATCGTGTATAGATGATAGGAACGTTGGCGCTTCGAGAGCCCGCGATGAGCCGCTGAATATTGGGGATGATTGCCCTGCCGGGTGGGACTTCCATCGCCGACCCCTCTTCCAGGAAGCCTTTCTGCATGTCCACGACGATTAAGGCAGCTCCATCCGCTTGAAACGCAAAAGCCATTACATCCTCCAGGAAAACATAATGCCAAAACCAGCAATCACCGACGAGCTACAGCGCCGCCGTCGGCTGTTATAATATCTCCGCTGATATAGGCAGCGTCATCGGAGGCGAGGAATAACACCGCGCCGATATAGTCCCACACGGTTGCACGTCGCTCCAGTGGTGGTGCATCGGCAGCCGCCGGGGGTAAATCTGGCAGGGAATTATCTTGCGGCAACTTTTGTGAAGCGTTCATGCCGGTTGGCGCACCACCGCCGGGGGCAATCGCGTTAACGGTGATGCCGTGAGG